>JAAZAW010000251.1 GCA_012514125.1 Phycisphaerae bacterium
GACGGCTCCAAACCAGATAAACCGCCACCAGAGGAACCAGTTGCCCGACGGAATAATCCTGATTCCGCCGCCATTCGGCGATCAGATCGACCAGTGTCGCCCAGCAGGTCCATATCCACCCCCCGGCCATCAATCCCAGGGGAACGACCCACCCCGCCACATGCGTCATCAGCGTCACCTCTTTGGAAACTGTTTTTTTCATCCATATCAATCCATCGCATCCTTATTCTTATACGCCTTTGATTTAAACGTGTCGTCGTTTCGGACCCTGAGGAAAGTCGAAGGGTCTTTTGTTTGCTTCCACCCTGTCGCTTCGACTTTCCTGGGCGACCGAAATTTTGATATTTGTAATGCTACGACACGACTAAATCAAAAGCGTATTAAACCGCTGCACCCGGACAACGACGACGTCGCCCGACAGGAAAAAGAACTACGGCATCGACGCCACCGCCGGCTTCTGAGCCGTCGACAGCAAAGCTCGAATGGCCTGCACAGATTCCAGAGCAAAGGAAACCGCCAGATCGGTCGCATTTTCCCCCAAATGACTTTGCGAACTCTCACAGGCCACCTGAACCTGAAGCATGTATCCCATCGACTTATAATTTCGCCACATCGTCGAACGAATCGCGGATAAATCCGGAACATATCTGCCGTCGACCACATAATAATTCAACACCGTCATCCGGGTATCGCTAAGCCCCCCGCGATCAAAATGCAATATCCTGCACTCGAACGACCAGCCGTCGTCCATGCGGAGCAATTTCTTTTCACTGCTGCGTAACAGCCAACCGTTGCCCGGATAACAAACCTCCGGCCGATGCGGCATCAGATCCCGTACACGCTCGCCGCAGGTAATGAACAGCTCGACTTTTTGACTTTCCGGATAATGCGTATATGAACGATTGATATAATCATCCACCGCCATCGCCTGAACCACCGCCTTATCCAGTGGAATATCCCGCCCCTGCCAGTTCCCTATATCCAACGGAATGAACGACAAAATGCCCGACAGGGACGACTTTTCTGAAACAGGATATGACAGCGATCTGGACATCATGCGATATTCAAAACCAAAAAACAAAAGAACAAATAACCCGATTCCCGTCGCGAGCCAGAAGGAACGTTGCCTGAAATGACGATCGTCGTTATTCATCGCCTGTTTTCCTGATTTTATTTCGTTACATTTTTCCCGATCACGCGAATCTGACTTCGCAACGCCGTCGAACCCGTGAAAACACCGCACGCCGCCATCGTAATCGTGGGGCATTTCTGGTGATATCCCGAACTGAACCAGCCTCCGATAGGACATTCCCTGCCGAAAAGCAATTCGATCGTCAATCGCGAATCAAGCGACATTTCCACCAACCCCGCGCCCGTATCGATTATAAAACAATTCTGCAGCGAGTGAACAATCCGGCAATTCGGAGCCAGATGAAAATAAAACGCAAGGGTATGCGACTTTTGGCACAGGACCTCATCACAAATCAATACCTCCCCCACCGTTCCATCGAGTTGGAGACCACGGCGATGAATCACCGGATCTTCCAGAAATTGATAACCGTCGTGGCTTGCGACCACCCTGCCGCCATGGGCATCAGGCTCCCAGGCAAGACATTCCACATTGGGACAGTTGCTCCACATGAACGGACCGCGAATCACGGCCTGATCTTTCCCATCGACACACAACGTGTTATGGGCCGCGGTGCTTCGAAAATAATTGCGCCACTTCGGATAACTGAAATAATCATATGTCCCCGGGTCCACCAGAACCTTTTTCCCGAAAACACTCAACGTGAAACTCAATGCATCGGCATGGCCGTGACCTGCCAGGGGTAAAAGCCCCTGACTCCCGCAATCAAACGCCACGCAGATTCGATCCGGCGAGTCATACCGTCCATATTGTAAAAGGTAAAGGCCCGAATCGGCAAACGCACGCGACTTTAGCCTGTACTTTCTGCCGGTCTCCCGTATCGCATTAAACCGTTCCCGGCCCGGCTCTCCCAACAGCCACATCGCAGGCTCCGAAAACGTTCGTGCCTGCGACTTAAAATCGTTCCGCTCGAACCACACGGCCCCGATTCCCATCATGGCCCGGATATCGCCGTGCCGTGTTCCCAGATCCAGCACATACCCATCGTCACAATCGCCAAAGAAATCAGGCGTCTCACAGCCCTCCACCATCGCCCCGATAAACTCGAACATTTTTTCCAGACGATCCCAGAAATCTTTTGGCATATCCACCCCGATTCGCCGGGCCACCCAACCCGCCAAAATGAAAAATTGCATCACAAAGAGCTGATACCCCAGCGCCTGTTCGCAACTTCCACCGTCGGGCCGGCTCTGGCGGATAATTTCCTGACACAAAATATTCAGGCTCTCCCGCTGCCAAACCGCGACGTGATTCAGACGGCAAAAATAACTCGAGGCGATAAACACTCCCGCCGCCTCTCCGATCAGGTGGTTATTCGTGGAGGACCCCCGCGAATATTTTCGGGTAATTTCCCATAAATGCAGATACACATTTTCAAGCAACCGGCGCCGAAACCTCTTATCGATCTGCTGCGACTCGTGAATCAGATCAATCGCCCAGACCCAGTTGATCAGCCGAATCGCCAATTCCAGCGGACTTCGCCAGTTCATCCCGATCCCGAAGGGGCAGGCGTCCATCCAGCTTTCAAGCTGTTCGATCACGGCCCGCGCATAATCGACGTTTCCGCTTGCGCGATATGCCCTCGCCGACACCACCAGTTGATGATGTCGATTAGGCTCCCAGACGAATTTCGCATCGCCTGTCACTTTAAAGTCGCGATAATCAATCGAAGGACCAAACCGCATCGGTGCTCTCTTGCCGCTCTTGTGGTCGCGATTCCAGTCAATCGGATCGCCAAGGTCGCAATCTTTACGATCAAAAAAATTGAGCCGATGAGCCTTGATCCGTTCCGCGTTTTCCGTAAGCCGTTGATACCATTGACGGCGAGGATCATCCGTTTCAAGACAAGCCCACTGCCCCACGCCGATATCGCTGACGCGAAACCCCGGAATATCAACCAATTCCCGATCGCTGATTTCCTGAACGACTCGCTCCTGATGCCGCCCCATCGCGATCCGGCATCGATCCGTCGCATCTCTGACCGCCGATCGCATCCGCCAGGCCACTTCTCCCGCCGACATCACCCGTAAACGATGGGCATACCAGTTCAAAGATTGCATAGTCCCCCCTGAAATTCACTCACGACAATCGCACTCCGGACAGACCCCGTCCCTGTCGGTGCACCAACCATCGATACCGAAACAGACAATCATTGTATGAAACGCGAATCCGCTTGAGTACACATAAACCCTAAATCCGCATTGAAACAGTCCTTCGCACCAGAGGATCAAAATTCATCCCATAGCCCGCCCAAGAGCCGCGTTTCACCGCGTTGAACAGGCCTTGTAACGACGAAATGCTGATTCATCCGTTTATATGCTTTTCAACCGATTCTGCCAACCCCCATGAAGCTCGGTAATCTTTCAACGATCACCATGAATACCCATTATCGTCGTCGAACCCTTTTTGTCAAACAAAAAAAGGGGTTCAAGGTAACTCCTCAGTCTTTTCTGGCAGAGGGCAGGGAATGGGGCTTCGGGTCGGGTGAGCTTCCGTATACGATGGTTCCGGTATAAAAGATGGCTTCCGGAGGCTCAGGAACTGTTCGGTTCGAACAAAAGCGTA
>JAAZAW010000252.1 GCA_012514125.1 Phycisphaerae bacterium
GTAGACCAGTTGAATTTGACCCGCGAAGGATTGAGCAAACTCCAGGACCTTGGGCGGGAATTTAATCTTCGATATGTGGTGGAAATTCATGCCGGATCGATCGCAGCGTCACCTTTTGGTGTTCGATATATCATGGACGGCTTGGACCCTGAAACGGTCGGCGTGATTTGGGATCCGGCGAATATGGTGATTGAAGGGCAGGTCCGTTCCAGTGGTGCCGCCGATCTGATGGGAAAATATCTGGCGTATGTGCACGTCAAAAATCTCGAATGGTGCCGCAAGAATACCGCCCCCGGCGAAAAACCAGCTTGGGATATTCAACGGCGGACCATTGATCAGGGAATGGTGGATTATGAGGAGATAGCTTTCGCCTTAAAATGTTCAAAGTTCGACGGCTGGATGTCCTTTGAAGAGCTTTGCACCGGCAAGGACAACTTCGTTAACGAAATCCGACAAGGTATCGCCCATCTGGAAAAATGTTTTGCCGCCGTTTCTGCAAATCCTGTTGAACCTTTCACGACGTTTAACGATTGAGATCGAATCTCCATCCGCGTCCACAAATTGTTGTCTGATTGGGATGAAAGGTAGCTTCATAACGATCCTGTGGTGAAAAGCAATTTGCCTTCATGCCGGCTACCGATTTCAGATAAACACGGATAAAATAAAAACAATGATCAGATCTAACGAATGAAAAAATTTATTCAAAGGAGTCGTAGCGATGAAAGTGTTAGTCATTGGTGGCACAGGTCATATCGGTCGCTTTCTCGTGCCGATGCTCGATGCCGAAGGACATGATGTTGTTTGTCTGACCTCCGGCAGAAGTGCGGCGAAATTCGACAGACCTTTGAATAAGGTTCAATTTGTCACGATGAAATATTCCGAGTCAATTCAAGACGGCACGTTCGGCAAAATGCTTGATGAAAAACGATTCGATACGGTGATCGATGTTTTGCAGGAACAGACCCCTGCCGTATATTTGGCCTGTAAAAAAAAAGAAGTAGGCCATCTGGTGGTTTGCGGATCGCTCTGGATGTTCGGACGTCCGAAGATTGTTCCCACACCGGAGATTCCACAAACGGAGTGTCCGTTTCCCGGATACCTGAAACGTTTCTCACAGATGCAGGATACGATCGCACTGTCACGCCGCGAGGGCGGCCCGGCGGTTACAGCCATCATGCCTCCGAATATCTGCGGACCGGGCAAGGTCCCCATCGATGGTATGGGCGGTCGGTCGGTTGAAGTTCATTTGTCCCATCGTCGGGGCGAACCTGTGATTCTGCCGTTTCCCGGAACGAATCTTATTGGTCCCTGCGATGCCGAAGACATCGCACGTGCATTCTATCTGGCAGTCATGCAGCGAGAAAAAAGCGGGGGTGAAATATTTAATGTCGGCTCGGCTTATGCGCTGACGGCAGAGCGTTTCATCCAGACTCTGGCCCAAATCTACAAAACCACAATCCCCATCCAATGGGTTTCGCCGGAAAGATACATGACGGAAATTTCCCCCGATTTGGGCGATCATTTTCATTTCTTGGAGCATATGTGCCCGGATATTTCGAAAATCCGTTTATTACTCGGATATGGTCCGCGATATACGCCGCAGGAAACGCTTGAACGTGCGATTCGTTGGATGGAAAAAGAAATGCCTGAGTTTGCGAAATAGAAAAGATTTTGAGGCGTCTGAAGACAAACCAAATTGTTGAGATGGA
>JAAZAW010000253.1 GCA_012514125.1 Phycisphaerae bacterium
ATTTTCTCGCCTGACACAATCAAACCATCCAAACCCAACTTTTTCAACTCTTATTTAGCCGCCAATTTTGCCCGGTGAATTCTTCTTCCGCATTATTCAGCTTCCATTCATGCCGTTAAAATTCTTCATTTGCCGCCAGGTCGGCTTTTTCAATAATTTCGTGCGCACTTTTAGGACTGATGAATTTTTCTCCACAATCGTCGCAAACTTGTACCGGCACATCATATAAAATCACAGGTCCGGGCGAACTCGACAACGTCAGTGTTGTCCGCTCCGTGTGTATATTTTTATGTTTGCATTTTCGTGTTTCCATCGTTCAACTCCTTGAACTTTATAGGGTCTCCTATCTATATTTTTGGCGCGATATTCGCGCGAAGCAAGTTTAAAAACTCCAGTGGACTTTTGGCGCCATTATCCTTACGATATATCCACTAATATTACTTGCTTTGTTGAAAACAAACCTTGTTTTGGTTCCTGCACCTGTCGAAGGGACAAAGGGACACGAGGAGCCGGATTTTTGCGGTTTTTGATACGATAATTTCAACAAAGCAACATGATCTTAAAGTGAAAATCATGAACAATATGATCAATGATCCACGGAAATCACGACTGTGGCTTGAATATCTGGTTGTTTTATCAGCAGTCACACTGTTATACATTCTGACCGTCGCACCCGGACCGCTCTTGCAAGACAACGGCCTGGCACAGGTTCGGGTCCTGACACGCGATTACGTCGGCGACCTTGGTTTGGCGCTGGCCCATCCGCTTTTTTATTTGATTGCCCAGGTGTTTCAATGGTTGCCGTTAAGCTCAAGTGCCTTGAAGACAAATCTCGTCGCCGCGGTTTTTGCCTCGTTTACCGTTGCCAATGTTTACTTGCTGTTGAGCATGCTTTTGAAGCATCAACCGATTCGTCGATCTGCCGCCCTTATCGGTGCGATCAGTTTGGCTCTGGCACACACCTTCTGGCAGCACGCCGCTTTGGCCGAAGTTTACAGCGTTAGCACCGCTATTCTTACACTTGAGTTGATTTTATTGGTTCAATTTTATCAAACGGGGCGGATTTACTGGTGGCTTGGTGCGGTATTTCTTAACGGACTTGAATGCGCCAATCACATGCTCGCCGTTGTTTCGCTGGTACCAATCCTGCTCTGGAGCTTCTGGCTCGTCCGTCGGAAAAAATTACAACTGAGGTGGTTTTTCCCTGCATTTTTTTTCTGGATCGTCGGCGCTTTACCCTATGAATATCTTGGTTTTCAACTCTGGCGAGAGGGGGCATCTTTGGGGCAGGTTCTCCATTCCATGCTCTTTGGCCGATATCAGCAGCAGGTGCTCAACGTCGCTTTTCGCCCGATTCTTTTGGTGATGACGCTGGGTGTCTTTGTCCTGAATTTTCCCACGCCGAACATTTTACTGATTCCCGCCGGTTTGCTGCGTGCGAAAAAAATCCTCCCCTCGCCATTTATTGTCCTTTTAGCTTTGTTGACTCTTTTCCATCTGCTTTTCGCCATGCGTTATCCGGTGCGCGATCAATACACCTTTTTTATCGTGACGATCATTTTCCTCTCGATCTGGCTGGCCATCGGATTCGCAAATTTCATCCTGATGAAACCTCGATGGAAATTCGCTGTATTCACTATGGCGTTTATCCCACTACCGGTTTACACATTTTTGCCTGCAATTGTTCTTCATTTTAAACCCAACTTCGCCCATCCGCCGATTCCCTATCGCAACGAAGCTCAATATTTCTTCCACCCCTGGAAAACAGGTTACGATGCCCCCGAACGTCTGGTTCACGACGTTTTTGAACTCGCCGATCCCAACGCCGTCATCCTGGCTGATTCGACCAGTATTCGACCTTTTCAATACATTCAGCTTACGCAAAATCTTCGTCCGGACCTGACCATTACCGAATCGCTTTATGACGACGTTCCCGAAGACCGGCGAATTGAATTGCTCGTTCAAACGCTGAACACGCGGCAGGTTTTCATCATTCGTCCATATCCCGGCTATGCTCCGGCATGGATTCTGAAAAATTTCACACTCCAGCCCACCGGCCCGATCTTCCAGGTTCTTCCCGCAACTTCGCCATAAAGACTTTTTCATTGAAAAAAACGCGAAAATTGACGATCATAACCCAACATGATATTGACGATGTCCGAAAAACCTGCGATCGATTTGCGAAGGATGTATGAATGCGATATGCCGTTCTTGCCTGCTTATGTTTACTAATCTTTGCCGGTGTTTCCACCGCACAGGTTCAGCGAGATCGTACCGCCTCTTACGTCAACCAGCAGCGCCAGGTTGAAGAAGAAGTTCGTCAGCAACTGGATCGCGATTTACCCCTCACTCAAAAAGTCCTGTTCGACTGGGGCGGATGGTTCGGCAGCTATCTTTTTATGTTCGACGATGCCATCAAAAATCGAACCCTCCGCCGACAGGATGTCCGTCTCTGGGGATCGCTCAACGCCGATCAGGGCATTCACCAGGCGTATATCCGTTTGAAACTTTCCTACGACGATTTTAATCATAACGACAGCTATACCGGCAACGACGACGACTTCGAAGGCCCGAACCTCGATCGCGGCTGGTATCAACTGGACCTTGCCAAACTCCTGCGAAAACATGGCGGTGTGGATCTGCCCATCGATCTTTCCGTCAAGGCAGGCCGCGATTACGTCATGTTCGGCACGGGCTATGCCCTGTCCATGCCGCTCGATGCCGTTCAGATCACCACCGGTCTCGGCGACATCAAAATCGATACGCTCCTGGGCAAAACCATCAGTTCCTATGACAACCTCGATACCTCACGCCCGGACCCCAGCCGATCCGACCGATGTTTCTACGGTGTTCAGGCCCGATACACCGGCTTTCAAAAGCACGAACCTTTCATTTACTACTTTGAACAAAACGACCGTCAACATGACGGCTGGCCGTTTCTCTGGAAACAAAAATGGGACTACGATTCCAAATACCTGGGTTTCGGCTCCACCGGTGAAATTACCCCGACGCTGCGATATTCCGGCGAATTTGTCTTTCAGCAGGGTCGAAGTTACGCCGATAAACAATGGACCGGAACCGAACCCATCGACGCCTATGGCTGGGACCTGGAACTCATCTACACCCCCCGATGGTCCACTCGTCCCAGGTTCAGTCTCGAATATATGTTCGCCGGCGGCGATGCCGACCGACTTTTGAGCCCCACCAATTCCGTCATCGGCAATCTCGCCGGAACTTCGGATAAAAGTTTCAATGCCTTCGGTTATCGCAACACGGGTCTCGCCCTGGCGCCCGATTTATCCAACCTTCACATCTGGCGGCTCGGAGGGTCGTTTTTCCCGTTAGACAAACATTCAAGCGATTGGCTCAGAAAATTCGAACTCGGGACCGACTTTTTTCTTTACCATAAAAACAGAACCGCCGCCGCCATCTCCGATCCCTTCGCCAATACCGCCCACGGTTTTGTCGGCTGGGAAATGGACTATTACATCAACTGGCGACTCACCAGCGACTTGTCCTGGACAATCCGCTACGGAATCTTTTTCCCCGGCAGCGCTTACACCAACGAAGAATCACGAAACTTTTTCCTTACCGGATTTACCTGGAGCTTTTAATGAGA
>JAAZAW010000254.1 GCA_012514125.1 Phycisphaerae bacterium
ATTCTGGACGAGGGAATACTTTTGACGCTGGCATCTTTAGTGGCACATTCGATAAGCATCCGGACCCAGAAAACAAATACAAAGATACCGACACCGGCCATCAAAATGGCGGGGATAATAGCCAGTCCGGAAGAGGTATGAGCAATTACAGTGACTCCCATCTTTTGTCCTTTCCTATATTTCGCTGTTGTGCAAAAAACTGTGATTATCTATTACTCTGTTGTAAAACTTTTTCAACCGCGGTTTCGATGGCTTGACCTCGCAGTTGTTTTTCGATGATTTTGCCGTCGGGATCGATCAGGAAGATCGACGGGATGCTGTTAACACCGTAGTTTGCGGGGACTTTCGTATCAGCCCATTTACCGAGATAGCCCTGAAGCCATTTGAGATCATTCTTTTCGACGAACGATTTGAGATCATCCGGACTGTTATCGAGGCTCAGGCTGATCATGACAAAATGTTCGTCGCTGCCGAATTTTTTGTGAATTTCCTTGAGATGAGGCATTTCAGCGACGCACGGGCCGCACCAGGTGGCCCAGAAATCAAGCAGGACGTATTTGCCTTTAAGGTCGCTGAGTTTGATCGTCTTGCCGTCGAGCGTTTTGACCTCGAAATCCGGGGCTGTTGTTCCGGTTTTCAGATGCTTTGGGATGTTGAGTTCGATCATACCGAGGTCCAGGGGTTCGTCGCTTCGTCCGTTGGGCATTTGGGGAATGGTAAAATCATGATTCACGGTTCCAATCTGTTGGCCATAGCCGCAACCGCCCCCTTTGGGGGGTTCGTAAAGCGAAATATTTAATGTGTACGTGCCAGCGGGAATGTCCTCCGCGCGGAACGTGCCGTCGGGATTGACTCTGAAGGAATAAGATCGCCAATTTTTCTTTTGCGATTTTTGGAGGGCCTTGGCTTCTTCAGAGTCCTTCCAGGTTTCGTACCATTTTTTGCGTTCTTCCATGCTCATCTTCATGACTTTTTCGAAGATGGCGGGCTGTTTTTGTTTCGTGCTGATGCCGTAATGTCCGTAAGTCCAGTCGGCCTGAAAATCCGCATCTTCGGGCAGAACGATTTTACCGATGACCGGCCGGCCTGTGCCGCCGATTTTGACTTGCGATGTTTCGCCGGATTTTACCTCGACACGTTCGTTGTTCGTGAAGCTGACACTGTTACCATACCGAACTCCGCGGGCGGCATTCCATTGACCAGAGAAAACACGATTAAAGACAAAATGGCCCTTGGGGTCAGTGTTTGTAGTGTAATAAAAATGACAACGAGGGGTCTTGCCGTCAGGCATGGAAGATGAAGTTTCCATCAGATTGACAATCTGTCCATCGGCGGGTTTGGCGCCCATGAATATCGTTCCTTCAACGGAACCCCATGCGTCGAGTTTAATTTCAGAAGTCGATTTGATTTTATCTTCTGAAAGGTTCGCGCAGCCGGTGTCATGAACAATGATCAGCTTATAGGGTTCGGTTTGCGAGGGCAGAGAAAATTTACCCTTCGCGTCGGTGGTCAAAATGTTCGGTGTTTGCATTCGCTGGAACTTGCCGTTCTGCACCATCGTCTGCTGGGAGGGCGTGCAGACAGCGATCTCGGCCCCGACGGCAGGTTGACCATCGGGTGAAAGAATCGTGATCTTTCGCCAGGTGTCTTTTTCGAGTTTGAAATCGAAGGTGACATTTACTTCGTTGTCTTTGAACACGCGAGAATTGGCAGATTTGTAGCCTGGCGCTTCGATGCGGACCAGATGGCCGGGGTAGGGTTCGTTTTCCTTGACTTCATAAATTCCATTGCG
>JAAZAW010000255.1 GCA_012514125.1 Phycisphaerae bacterium
ATGAAATTAGATGCAAATACATGAAAATTGCACCGAGTTTTCATCTTTCAAGATTCCTGCCCAGGTCAAATCGGCAAAAATAAAAATATTTTTCATTCTTATCTTCGTTCAGATAAATCACTTACGATTTTTCGATGTTTTTTATTTTTCCAAAAATTTGCATCCGGCCACCCGTGTGCTATCTTTAAGGGTAGGAGAGTCGGGCTTTGGGCTTTAGGCTTTAGGCTTTGGGTCGGAAAATACAGCCTCAGCGACCGCGATCGGGCTTTGGGCTTTTGGCTTTAGGCTTTGGGTCGGAAATCCAGACTCAACGATCGAAGTCATACAACGTTTTAACTTCCAACTTCTAACTTTTTTCTTTGAACCCTCAAGCCGATCGATTTCCGTTGAGTCGATGGAGATTTTTTCTCTACCTGTAGCCCGTAGCCCATCCCTCCCCCGGTCGCAAATCACAGACTTCGCGACCGACATGTCAATGTGTGTTCCAGGGGTTTCGATCAGGCGACATCCAGCAGTTCGATATCGAAAATAAGTGTTTTTCCCGCCAGAGGATGGTTGGCATCGACGGTGATGGCGGATTCGTTGACCTCGGTGATGATAAAAGTGACGATTTGGCCGTTGCGTTGCTGACTTTGAAGTTGCAGACCGACTTTGGGGTCAAGATCAGGAGGCAGTTGATCCCGTTTGACGGACATGACCATTTCGTCCATGTGATTGCCATAACCCTGTTCGGGGACGATCGTTACAGTTTTGGAATCGCCGATATCCATGCCGATGACGGCCTGCTCGAAGCCTGGGATGATCTGGCCTGCGCCGAGGGTGAATTCCAGCGGCTCGGAGTCGCGGGAGGAGTCAAAAATCGTTCCATCTTCCAATTTGCCGGTATAATGGACTTTTACGGTGTTGCCTTCTTTCGCCTGAGTCATATCTTACCCTTTCCAACAAGAGTACGGTAATCGAATAAGCGCCCTGTAAATCCGCAGGGTAAGGTTTACCACCCGGCAAAGCTTACCTTATAGACAGTGTAACAATTTTTCCAAATAGAGCAAAGCGGATTATTTTTTTGTGTCGGTCTTCGCCTGGGCCAGAGCTTTGCTGAACCAGCCACCGGCGGCGGGGGCCGGTCGATCATTTCGCCGATCGGCAGGGCGCGGACCGCCTTGCGGGCGGCTGGGTCGCGTGTCGCGATTGGCGGCTGGGGCGGCGGGTTTATCCGTGTTGGTTTTCATGGATAAGCCGATACGTTTGCGGGCGAGGTCCACTTCCATGACTGTGACCATGACTTTTTGATGGACCTTGACGACTTCGGCGGGGTCTTTGACGAAATGGTCCGAAAGCTGGCTGATATGAACCAGGCCGTCCTGATGCACGCCGATGTCCACGAAGGCGCCGAAGGCTGTGACGTTTGTCACAATGCCCGGGAGTTTCATGCCGGGATGGACATCTTCCATTTTTTCGATTCCTTCGGCGAACTGGAAGACTTCGAATTTGTCTCGAGGGTCTCGGCCTGGTTTGGCCAGTTCCTGCGTGATGTCGTTGAGGGTGGGCAGCCCCACTTTTTCGGTCATGTATTTTTTCAGGTCGATTTTTTTGCGAAGCTCCGGATTGCGCATAAGGTCGGTAACGGAGCAGGCGAGGTCGGAGGCCATCGCATCGACGATGGGGTAACTTTCGGGGTGAACGGCGCTGGCGTCGAGGGGATTTTCACCGTCCCGGATTCGTAAGAAGCCGGCGGCTTGTTCGAAGGCTTTGGGTCCGAGCCGCGGGACTTTCCTGAGGTCGTTTCGGGATTTGAACGGACCGTTTTCATTTCGATAATGAACGATATTATTCGCCAGTTGCGGCCCCAGGCCTGAGACATAGGTAAGGAGTTGGGCGCTGGCGGTATTGACTTCGACGCCGACGCTGTTGACGCAACTTGAGACGACATCGTCGAGACTTCGTTTGAGGGCGCTTTGGTCGACGTCGTGTTGATATTGTCCGACGCCGATGGATTTGGGATCGATTTTGACCAGTTCAGCCAGGGGGTCCATGAGGCGTCTGCCGATGGAGACCGCGCCGCGAACGGTGAGGTCGTGATCGGGGAATTCGGCTCGTGCGACTTCGGAGGCCGAGTAGATCGAGGCACCGCTTTCGTTGACCGTGACGACGGCGATTGAAGGCGGTAAACCGATTTTTTTGATAAAGGCATCGGTTTCTCGACTGGCGGTTCCATTTCCGATGGCGATGGCTTCGATGTGAAATTGTTCACAGAGGACCTTGATTTTGGCGGCGGCTTCGAGGACCTGGTGGTCGGAGGCGGCGGTGGCGTAGATGACGTCGTTATAGAGCAACTTGCCTTGTCGGTCGAGACAGACGATTTTGCATCCGGTTCGGAAGCCCGGATCGATGCCGAGGACATTTTTTTGTCCGAGCGGTGGTGAAAGGAGTAATTCGCGGAGGTTGGCGGCGAAGACACGGATGGCTTCTTCGTCGGCTCGTTTTTTCGCTTCGACGCGGATTTCCGTTTCCATGGAAGGAGCGAGGAGGCGTTTATAGCCGTCGATAACGGCGAGTCGGACCTGTTGAGCGGCGGGGGAGTCGTTTTTGACGAACAGGGCGTTGAGCAGCAAGATCGCTTCGTCTTCGGGCGGGGCGATGTGAAGGGCGAGCATGGCTTCGTTTTCGCCTCGCATCATGGCCAGGATTCGATGCGATGGGGCCTGGGAGATTGGTTCGCTCCAGTCGAAATAATCTTTGTATTTGGCGCCTTCTTCTTCCTTTCCATCCACCATTTTGGAAATGATCATGGCTTTTTCCCGGAAGAAATCGCGCATCTGAGCGCGGGCTTGAGAGTCTTCATTGATTTTTTCAGCAATGATATCGCGTGCGCCGGCCAGGGCGTCTTCGACCGATTCGACGCCTTTTTCGGCGTTAATATAGGCTTGTGCTTCGGCGTGCGGGTCGATGGATTCCTGGGCGAAAAGAAGATCGGCGAGCGGTTCGAGTCCTTTTTCTTTTGCGATGGTGGCGCGGGTCCGGCGTTTGGGGCGGAAGGGGAGATAGATATCTTCCAGGACACTCATCGTTTCGGCGGCATCGATGGCGGTCTTGAGTTCATCGGTAAGCAGGTTGCGTTCTTCGAGGGATTTAAGGATCGCTTCCCGGCGGGCGTCGAGTTCTTTGAGCTGGTCAAGCCTGTCGCGGATGGCGGTGATGGCGACTTCGTCGAGTGAGCCGGTGGCTTCTTTTCGATAGCGTGAGATGAAGGGGACTGTGCCGCCTTCTTCGAGCAGTGTGGCGACGGCCATGACCTGGTGTGGGTTGATGGAAAGTTCGATGGCGATTTTGATGATGTGTTTTTCGTTCATAAGTTTCTCTTTAAAGGACAAATAAAGGTTGTCTATTTTATGCCATACATGGTTGAAATGAAAAATGCTTTGATATTATTACCGGTTTTGTTCCGCAAGAAAGGCTTCAACTTCGTTTCGTGTGGGAAGCGACGGCTGGGCACCGGGCTTTGTCACGGAGACCGCGGCTGCCGCGTGAGAAAAGCGAATCGCCTGAGGCAGCGATTGTCCTTCCGCAAGGGCGCAGGCAAGTGCTCCGTTGAAACAGTCACCGGCAGCAACGGTATCGACGGCTTTGACGCTAAACCCCGGAATTCGCTCGAGGGGTTGCGAACCGTTTGCCAACAGCGCACCGTCCTTGCCGAGAGTGATAATCACGGAAGCGACCTTGCGATCAAGCAGGACTCGTGCGGCGGATTCCGGTGAGGATTCCCCGGTCAGGATATGAGCTTCCGTTTCGTTGGGGGTAATCAGATCGATCAGTTGATAAAGTTCGGCAGGCAGGGGGATTGTCGGTGCGGGCGCCGGGTTAAGGATTACAAAAGCACCCGTGGCTTTGGCTTGCCGGGCGGCTTGGAGGACCGTCTCGATCGGTGTCTCGAGCTGAAGTATAACGACTCGTGCCGGAGCGAAGACCTCCGCAGCCCGGGTGATGTCTTCAGGCAAGAGACGGTTGTTGGCTCCCGGAGCGACGGTGATGATATTCTGGCCGGCGGGACCGACGGTGATCAAGGCCACTCCGCTGGGAGCGTCAGGGTCTTCGATAATATAGCGTGGATCCAAACCTTCCCGCCGGAAATTTTCCAATGCCTGTTTACCGAACATATCCCGACCGATGCGGGCAATGAAGGTGACCCGGGCGCCAAGTCTGGCGGCGGCTACAGCCTGGTTGGCTCCTTTCCCACCGGCAGCCATGATCAGATCGCCGCCAAGGACCGTTTCACCGGGCAGGGGCAGGCGATGGGCATGGACCACCATATCCATATTGGTCGAGCCGACAACTACTATCCGAATATCCTTCATTTTTAAACCTTTGCGGAATTAACTTTGGGGAGAATGTTCTTGTCGATGTCCTGATCATTGTTTGGGGTAGACAGGCCTTTAAAGAGGAACCAGTGCTCGATGTGTTCGACGCTCCGGTTGGGTTCGAGTTTGCAAAGCGGAGCAAGGGTTTCCACTTCGAGCATCTCTTCGTCGGTAAAGGCTTCAATGGAGCAGCCCCAGTCGGGATAGTTTGCGTTTGGGATGTAGGTGAATTTTTTGAGGAACATGACCCCGGCGTTGATGTGAGCCATCCAGCCGTCGGAGTTCATCATTCCGATTTTTTGAGGACCCAGTTTGGAGTCCTGTCGGAGCATGACGTATTGGGTTCCCCAGGTCCAGCGAGGATCGGCCATGTTGGTGTAGGACCATAGGGTTAACGTATTACTCGGAAGCAGATTGGTTTCGTGAGAACCTCTTGGGGGCAGGGGCATGATTAGTTTTCCACCCGGTGCCATGACGGATAGCGCCCAGGGGGCGAGTTCGACGGCCCATAGGTTGGTGTTTTTGAGTCGATGAGTAACTTTGACGTGCGAGCTGTCGGCGTCGAGTTCGATATCGATTTCTTTGAGAATGCCGGTGGTGGTTTCAACGGGTTGAATCAGCCGGACCTTATTGTCGTGTGATTCGATTTTCACCAGAAAATTATCGGGAAAATAAGTTCTCGGTTTGACTTCCGGAGCGTGCCAGAAGCGATGGCCGCCATAGATTCGCCATTCGTCGCCGCCGGTTTTGCCGAGCATTTCGGAATATTCCTTAAATTCATTTTTATCACCGACGAATCCGTAGCGGATGATTCGCGGGCCGACATCGGTGGTGACAATCAATTCGACCTGTTCGTTCGCGAGACGATAGCAGTTAGGCCAGTTTTGATAATTTATCTTTTCCACGTCGATTCCTTTCAATTTTCTCCCATCTATCGGGCTGCTTTACTGGCTGTGATGGGGGTGTGGCGTATATAAAAAGTGTTCACTAAAATAGCACAATAATTATTGAGGAAAATAACGCCGGGTGTCGAAGTTGTCAAATGAATTGTATGCGCGGGACCGCTTTTGCAAATAAGAGAAGCAGGGAAGGCAAAATCCATCTTCCAGAAAG
>JAAZAW010000256.1 GCA_012514125.1 Phycisphaerae bacterium
CCGGTTTCCATTTTCGATCACTTCCAGAGGAGAAATGAACTGGCCCATTTTCATAAGTTGCCAACGTTCCGGTTTCTCCACCGGCGGATTCAATGAAAACCACATCGCCACGGGCAACCGACAGGCCTGCTTTTCCAATAAATCCAACGTTACCGTAATTGTTTTGGCAGGATCGATCCGGAGTGTCAAGACAATATATTTGGGAGAACCGAATGTTTCGACCGCTTCATCCGGCATGTGCAGTCTCAGGAGTATTTCATTATCTTTTTCACGATATCGATATATCCCGTCCAGAATCGGTAAAATCTCTCGATGGCTTTTAATGATTTTTTCGATCCCCGGCTTGGTGAAATCCGGGAAAGCCCAACTGCCATTTTTATCGAGATTTTGCAAATATTGTCGGGTAAATCGATCATAATCTGTTTTGCAGAAAACTTCATATCGGAACAACCCCAGGACATGTTCCGGTGTCGCTAATTTCCTGCCGTTTGCACAACTCAAATCGGTTATCGCTCCTATGCATGGATCGATGGAAAGAGTGTAGGAGTCCACCGGGATATTTTCATTCTCATTGATCCGGGTCCACAAGTTCAAATCCGGATGTACCGGCGTCAGCGATGAGAGAGCTTCTTGAATCTCCCGACTGAACCTGTTTTGTCCCAGAGCTTGCTGTGCCTGCGAAAGATATGTTCGCTGTTCCGCCCAGGAGGTTTCAAATATCTTTGCTTTTTGAGTATCTTTTACTTTGCGTAATTCATCCGTTGAATAATGGACGATATCCGGGAAGTGGGTTTTCTCATCCATGCCCCAGGTATGTTCCGGAATCAGGATCAGCCGGTCGCTGAACCGATCGATTGCCTCTTGTTCCGCAGCGGTAGTGCCCTGAATAAGCCATCGATTTCGCAGGCGAGAAAATTCTCGAAATCTCGAGACTTTTCCCGGATCGCTGCCCACACCGTGAATCCAGGTATCGCCGATTTCCTGTGTGATCACCGGCAGAGTAGATTTGATTTTCCGTAATTTCCTGGAAAACGCGTTCAGGGTCGAAGCCTGGATATCGGCCTCAGGGAAAAGACCTTTTAAGTGACTGTATGTGGTGAGTACATCCTTGACCGATGGTGGTCCCTGGTTGTCGCCCGTGTGCGCAAAGCAAATGCCGCAATCGAGGTTTTCCTGGATCATCAGATCGCCATAGGTCCCCTTGTGATACATGACAATGACCTCGGCTCCACTCGGATGTCGCCAGATAAAAATCGGGGGGACATCGGGCGGGGTCGATGCGGGATTTACCCCGATATGCAAAAATTCGATCCCCGCCTCCACCAGCAGCGGTACTATCGATCGTGTATGGCCTGGTACATCGGTCATTTTCGCCGCGATTGTTTTTTTTTCAAACCGCTGATCCAGTTTTTGTGAATAATTTAAACCATGCCGAAACAAGGATGCATCCATCAGTTCGGTGTGGGTCGTGAAGGGCAATCCATGCCAGACGATATCCCCCATTTCAATTGCCTGCTCCAGATCTTTCCGCCTCGCCGGACTTGCCGTCTCCATCGCTTGATAAATCAGCCAGGCCCCGACCGTCCAGACGAAGCGTTCCTTTTGCCCGCTCTCTCGAAGTTCTTTTGCCAGCTGAATCGCCCGAGGGATGTAATTTGAAAAATAATTTTCAATCACCCGTTGGGCAAGATCGGTAAAACCTATATCCAAGTGGGTCTTAAAAATAAGGTTAATCAGTAATGTTTTTTTTAAGACAATAGTTGTCATGTGTTTTCGCTTTAATTTAATATTTTATTAGAAAAGTTGCTGCTATAAAATTTCTGAACATCCTCTTGACATAATTCATCGTTTAGTCTATACTGAATTCAACAAATTCAACGTTTAGTCTCTTTTATATAGGAAATAAGACGATTAGTCAATAAGGGACATCAAATGAATACCATGGTCTCAAAAAGCCCGATTCGATTAATCGATATCGCCCGACGTGCAGGGGTCTCTGCTGTGGCGGTTTCCAAGGTATTGCACAATCGCGGCGGAAATCGTACGCGAGTCAGTGAAACAACCGCTGAAAAAATCCGAGCTATTGCCAGTGAGTTAAATTACAGGCCGAACATGGCGGCCCAGCAACTCGCGGGCGTACGATCCTATCTGATTGGCGGTATTCTGGATTCTCATGCCAATGAAACCTTCATTAAACGTCTGGCGGTGATGGAGCGTGCCGCGGCGGATCGAGGGTATCGTCTGATTGTGGGATATTCCCATAACGAAGTCGAACGGATCGCCGATTATCTCAACGATTTTCGAAGCAGAGGCGTCGATGGGGTGGTGAGTCTTTCGCACACCTATCCTGAGTATGGGGGAAAAATCTCCCAGATGCTTCAGGGGTTCAAAAACTGTGTGCTGATCGAACCACCGGTGGGGGAGGCGAATCTCTCTTATGTAAGTCCGGACTATGTGAAAACCGGGTATATCATCACAAAACATCTCCTGGAAGAGGGTTTCAAAAGAATCGCCATTTTGCAATTTGCTGCGGGTTATAAGACGGTGCAGGACGAATTTCAGGGGTATCTAAAGGCCTTGCAGGAAGCCGAGGTCGCTTTTGATCCGGAATTGATCATCGAACCGGAAGAAGCCGAAAATTTGACCTTTGAGATGATGAAGCGAAATATTGATAAATTGCTTGCCGTTCGTCCGGATGCCGTCATTACCCCCAATGATGCTACGGCCATGTGGGTGATTCGCACGCTGAATAAGTGCGGCCTTCGTGTCCCGGAAGATATGGCGGTGGCTTCAGTGGATGGCTGGGAGATCGGTCAGTCTTATGTGCCGGCGATTACTTCGGTGGATCTGCGGTATCAGGAGGTCGGGTTGGCGGCGATCGACATGCTGCTGGAACAGATTGAATCTCCGGAAGCCGAACATCGGGTTCACCGGAAAATTATTGAGCCTAAACTGGTCATTGGCGAATCCTGTGAAAGGTCGAACAAATAATGAGAGAGGATAAAAGTATGGTTTTGGTCAAAAAAAATAAAGATTTTATCTCTGTATGGATTGTTTGTCAAGAGCGAAGGACGCCCTGAGTTCTTTTTTTATAAGCTCTTCCTCTTTTTTTCTTTCGGATTGCTGAAAAATGTCAATAAGTTC
>JAAZAW010000257.1 GCA_012514125.1 Phycisphaerae bacterium
CGTCCGGATCGGCGATGGAGGATGTTTCCGTCGTGCCGTTGGCGATTCCGATAACGGTAGGTCCGGCGACGGTCGGTGTGCTGTTGATTATGAGCGGTGAGGCCCATGGATTCAGCGAAAAGATTCTTACGTTGTCGGCATTGCTGGCAGCCATTTTTTCGGTGGGGATTTTGCTTTATCTTTCAGGGCAACTCGAACGCTGGCTTGGCACACGAGGATTGGCGATTCTCAGCAAGATCACGGGATTGATTCTGGCATCGATGGCGGCGCAGATGATTTTCACAGGGGCGAAGAATCTGCTCAAATAACGCGTATCGCGAGAAACAACGTGTAAACGACTCACACAAGGGTCAGCGGGTCGGCATCGCGATCGCTGAGATGGAACCGGAGTTCGGGCAGCGATTGTGCGAGAAGTTTCGCGAGGGGTTTCAAGGTGATGCGTTCGGAATTTCCATGGCCCAGGCAGATCACGCTCATGCCGTTGCGGACGGCGGCAAGCGCGGTATGATGGCGAACTTCACCGGTGATGAAGAGATCGGTTTTTCCGGTAAGCGATGCGACAAGATCGTCACAGGCCCCCGGCCCGACGGCGAGGCGCGTGATTTGATGATTTCCAGCATCGGCAACTTGCAGATTTCTTAATCCGGTGCGGCGTTTGATCTGTGCGATGAGCGTTTTTAAAGGGGTGGGTTTGGGCAATGTGCCGTATCGTCCCAGGCCAAGACCCAGAAGGGCCGCGTCGGTGCATGGAAAAATGTCAAAGGCGGGTTCTTCGTAGGGATGCGATTTTCGTATCGCGGCGGCGACTTCGGGCAGGAGTTTATTGTCTGCCACGACGTCGAGACGGACTTCTTCCACGGTTTCATAGTTGCCCGCCTGTCCGACGACGGGATTGGATTCCTGACTGCCCCGGAAGGTTCCGATTCCCGGAGTGCGGAAACTGCATCGATCGTATTGGCCGATGACTCCGGCGCCGACCTTGAACAAAGCCTGGGCGACTTGCTCGACAGCGTCGGCGGGAACGAAAACAACGACCTTGGAACGAGCGGAGCGGGCGGCAAGCAGTTCGATGGGTTTGCGATTCTGCATATCGACCAGGTCGGCCAAGACGTCGGACGTGCCGCCGGGCAAGACATCCAGGGCGGTATGAATCGAATAGACGGCGATATTGGCGCGAATCGCCTGAAAGAGAACCTCCTGTCGATCGGCTCGCAACGTCTTGATGGGTTTAAAAAGCGGTGGATGGTAGGCGAGGATCAATTGCACTCGCAGTGATCGCGCCTCGCGGAGAACGGAAGGGGTCAGGTCGATGCACAAGAGAACGCGATTGACGGTAATTTCGGGATCGCCGACCAGCAGACCAACGTTGTCCCAATCCTGAGCGAGTTCGGGGCGAAGGAGTGTGTTGAATTGGTGGACGACGTGTTTGAGTTTTTGTGATTTTGTTGCCATCAGATGTTCAGCTCCTTTCGAACGTTGCGACGATACTTTTGCAAAAGAGTTCGCGTAATGGGGCCGACCCGGCCCGGGCCGACGACGTGTTTTTCAATGGCGACAACGGGCATGATTTCGGTGGTCGTACCGGTAAGGAAAATTTCCTGCGCAGCCAGGGTGTCTTCCATGGAAATGCGCGTTTCCCGAACAGGAATCTGTAATTCGCGGGCAATGTCGAGAACGATTTGCCGCGTGATACCGGGGAAGACCGGAAGTTCGAGCGACGGTGTGAGAAGTTCGTCGTCCTTGAAGAGAAAGACATTGCCGGTCGTTCCGCCGAGGAGATAGCCTTCGTCGGAGTACCAGATGGCGTCGGCCATGCTGATGCGCTGGGCCTGGCGCAGGGCGAGAAGTCTGGGCAGATAGCTTGTTGTTTTATGCCGGGCGATGGGGTCGGTGTTATGGATGCGGAAATCGCAAAGCAGCACACCGACGCCGTGATGGTAGATGTCGTCGGGGACCTGGAGCGGCCCGCAGGTGACGAGGGTTGTCGGCTGGGCCTGGGCGTCGGTATAAACCCCGACGCGTGCGGAACCGGCGGTGACGGTGATGCGGACTCTGGTATCGCTCAAGCCGTTGTTGATCAGCAGATCGTCGATGATGTTGCGATAGAACCCGGCATCACCGTCAACGATCATACCGAGTTTTGAACCGGACTTCTTCATTCGTGCAATATGATCTTCGAGCCGAAACGCCTGGCCGCGATAGGTGCGCAGCGATTCGAACAATCCGACACCGTGGAGCAGGCCCGTATCGAAGACGGTCACGTGCGCTTCCTCGGCGTCGAGGAGTTTTCCATTGAGATAAACTTTTTCCGGCATGGGTCTGTTCCTCCTTATGCCATCAGGTGCGAAATGAGCACCTTGAATCCGATAACGATCAAAACAATACCGCCAAGGCGTTCCGCCCACTTTTCGATTATTTTACCCGCATTTTTGCCGCAGAACAGCCCCATGATCGCGATGACGACGGTCATGGCCCAGGCCATGATCACAGTTTGAGTGATGCGGGTGTTGAGAAATCCCAGCGATCCGCCGACGGCCAGGGCGTCCAGGCTGGTGGCGACGGAAAGAAACACCAGCGACCATCCCCGCGAAGGATCAGTCAGGACGCGTTCTTCGGGTTCGTGAAAGGATTCCCAAAGCATCTTTCCACCAATCAACCAGAGCAAAGTCGCGGCGATCCAATGATCGAAAGACTGGATGAATACACCCGTGAAATTACCCAGCCCCCAACCTAGATAGAGCAATCCGGCCTGGAAGAGGGCGAAGTGGAACGCAACCCGAAAAATCAACCTGAAGGTGATTCGGTTATGAAACAACGCGATAGCACCGGCCACCGCGAACGTATCCATGGTTAATCCGAGAACCAATATAATTGTCTGCCATGCCGGCATGTAAAAAACTTCCTGTAAAAAGATATACCTGGATGAATAATCAGCGTCGGATTACTTTACAACAGACGTTCAATTATATCCATATCTAATCTTTTACAGCGGCAAAGTCGGACGATTAATGGCCCAGCAGCAGACGATAGCCTTCGGGAAGCGGGTCTGTCGGATTGTGTTTTGGGCAAATCCTTTGACTCTGTTCCACAGGCAATGGGAAGGTATCATATTTCGTTAAGTCGGTCTCACCGGAAATTTTGCCCATCAGGCACCCGCAGCGAGGTTTTGGAAAATGCTCGCCCATGCGTTTCCAGATATCCGCGAAAGATTCGCGAGTCGTGTTTCCGAAGCTCAGGGGCGTAAGATCACACGGGCAAACTTCACCATTGGCGTCAATAAAGACATGATGATAGCCCGCACCGCAACCGAACATTTCGCTGGATTCAAGATAGGCGAAACTGGCAATGACCGGGCCGTTGCCGGGAGTACAATTATGGCGAATATGAAAGGTGCACAAGCTCTGATATTCTTCGTCCGTCAGCATGGAGGCGGCACAGCCGGCCATGGCGCCGGTGGCGACAGGCGCAAGCAGACGGAATTCCCTGACGCCCCATTTCGTTCCCAGTTCGTACATACGATCGAGTTCGCCGGAATGTATTTTTTCGCGTTTGCCGATGGTGGAAAAGGCGGTATAGACGCCCGCTTCGTTGAGCAGGGCAATGGCGTGACGAGCCATTTCGAACGATCCCGGAACCCCGCGCACCGCGTCGTGTTCCTGGGGGTTTGAGGATTCCAGACCCACGGTCACACAGGTGACACCGGAATCGGCAAGCTTGCGAGCGCGGGCGGCATCGAGACTGAACCCTGTGGTAAAAACAATCGTCGCCATTTCCGGACCGGCGGCGGCGATGAACTCTTCAAGGTCGTCGCGCATCAGCGGTTCGCCGCCGGTGAATCCGATGGTGCAGGTTCCCGCGGCTTTGACCTGGGCAATGACATCGAGAAGCGTTTCGCGGGACATCGCCCCGCCGGGTCTGCCGGCATAGCTGCAATGAGGACAGCGGAACGGGCAAACATCGGTAACGGCCTGATAGAGCGAAAGAGGGACGCGTTTGCGTTCGATAATCGCCCGACAAAATCGATCGAAAGCCGACGAGGGATAGGGCGGAAAAAAGGTATTGAGGCGAAGCTGATTGTTGAATCGGTGAGGCTTTTCGTTTTTAAGCCGATGCAGGAGATAGCGTAAATGCTCCTGGGGAACCTTGCCTAAAAGCGGTGAAAACATCTCCATAACGTGAAGTGAATCTGCTAAACTCATAATTTGAACCTCATGACGAACC
Organism: Phycisphaerae bacterium; assembly: GCA_012514125.1. Taxonomy (GTDB): domain Bacteria; phylum Planctomycetota; class Phycisphaerae; order JAAYCJ01; family JAAYCJ01; genus JAAZAW01. Next base: position 4,222 of record JAAZAW010000257.1, read on the forward strand.
CCAAATAAAGTTAAGGAAACTCTTCTTCCACCCAATTGTTTGTGATTGTACAATGAATATTTTTAATCGGCAATCATTATGAGAGGCAAATTTACAAAATTTACAATTATTTTATTGAACGCAACCAACACGATTGGGTAACTTTAGCCACTGAAACACGGAAAGGAAAAGGATGATGAAAACTTATCGCAAGGAACTTTGGTTTGAAACGTCCCAACGCCGTCAAATTATCCATATTACGCCGCAAATCGAACAGTGTTTGAAGGAATCCGGTATTCAGGAAGGCTTGCTTTACTGCGGGGCGATGCATATCACCGCGAGCGTTTTCATTAATGATAATGAGTCGGGATTACATCATGATTTTGAAGTCTGGCTGGAAAAACTGGCGCCTGAAAAACCGTACAGTCAATATCAACACAATGGCTATGAAGACAATGCGGATGCCCATCTCAAACGAACGATCATGGGGCGCGAAGTGATCGTTCCCATTACGCAGGGAAAACTGGATTTTGGGCCATGGGAACAGATTTTTTATTATGAACTCGACGGCAAACGGCGCAAACGGGCTTTGGTGAAGATTATCGGTGAATAAATGAGGGGGCCTGATAAGTATGACTGATCGTCCGAGGAGTCAAAGCCCTGTGATGACCCCCGGCTTTTGGGACGATAATCAAATTTTCGGCAAAATAAAAAATAGCAAAGAACATAAGTGCTCCATTTGAATGAAGATAAGACTGAAAAATATTTTTATTTTGTCGATTTGACCTGGGCAGGAACCTTGAAAGATGAAAACTCGGTGCAATTTTCATGAATTTGCATCTAATTTCATGTTTTTTTCATGTCGGACCCCGGAAATTTGAGAGATAACAGGGGTGCCATAGAAACCTCTATAGAAATCTCTGATTTGGGGTGAAAACTCGATAATGAAATTTCGTTGCAATTTTACAGTAAATTGCCTCAAATTTTGCAAATCTGACAGTTAAGATGTTTTATATCAAGTATAAGTATTAAAAAAATGAAAGTTGTCATTTCGGAAATTTTGACCGGACACCCGAATAATCGAAAAAGTCGATCGACAAATTGAATAAGTCGATCGTCAAAACGACAAAGACGATCGACTTTTTCGAAAAGACGATCGACAAAATGGAAAAGACGATCGACAAATCGGGAAAGTCGATCGACAAAATGGAAAAGACGATCGACAAATCGAGAAAGTCGATCGACAAAATGGAAAAGACGATCGACA
>JAAZAW010000258.1 GCA_012514125.1 Phycisphaerae bacterium
TCCGATCACCGCATCGACTGCTTTCAGAATAATCGCCGTTATGACCAGCGAATACCCGATCGTTACACCGGTCGCGACCACTTGTGTTATCAGGAGTTCCGGGTTCCCGAAAAACAGCCCATCCGCTCCATCCGGATTGATGCGTGTTGTTGCGAAAAGTCCCGTTGCCAATGCCCCGACGATGCCCCCCACACCATGCACGCCGAACGCATCGAGCGAATCGTCATATCCCAGCCTGGGTTTAACTACACTTACGGAGATGTAACAAATAACGCTGACCAGAAGTCCAATGGCGATGGCGCCCATCACATCGACAAACCCCGCCGCCGGTGTAATGGCTACCAGTCCCGCGATCACACCGGTCACACATCCGAACATCGTCGGCTTGCCGTGATGAATCCATTCAAGCAAGGCCCAGCAAAGCCCCGCCGCTGCCGCCGCGGTATTTGTCATGACAAATGCGCTCACCGCCAAACCATTCGCCGACAGCGCACTGCCGGCGTTAAACCCAAACCATCCCAACCAGAGCAGCCCCGCCCCAAGCACCGTAAACGGTAAGTTATGTGGCGGATAAGGTTTGTTGTCGTATCCCCTTCGGCGACCCAAAAAGAGCGCCGTCACCAGGGCTGCAATTCCCGCGTTGATATGCACCACCGTTCCACCCGCGAAATCCAGGGCGCCCATCGTCTTAAGCCATCCGCCTTCTCCCCACACCCAGTGTGCCACCGGATCGTAAACAAACGTGGCCCAGAGCAGGGTAAACACCAGGAAGGCGGAAAATTTCATCCGCTCCGCAAATGCCCCGATAATCAGCGCCGGTGTGATGATCGCAAACATTGCCTGAAATATCATGAACGCCTGATGGGGAATCGTCCCCGCGTACACGGCGAAGGGTTCAAGCCCCACGCCTCGTAAGCCTGCCCATTCAAATCCGCCCCAGAATCCTTTTCCAGGCCCAAATGCCAAACTATATCCGTACAGCACCCATTGAATCCCGATCACGCACATGATGATAAAACACTGCATCAGCACGCCCAGAATATTTTTCTTGCGAACCATCCCGCCATAAAAAAATGCCAGCGCCGGTGTCATCGACAATACCAACCCCGCGCACAGGAGGATAAATCCGGTGTCGCCCGAGTCGATCGGCACCACCGCCTCATCATTCGCCGCTCCGGCTATGCCCGGCAGCAATCCCATCATCAACCCGCTCATCGTTGCCCATCCATTGTTCTTTTTTCTCATAGTCTACCTCTGATATAACAATAATGTAATCCCGAAACATAAAAACAACGAGGAAGTCAATAAGCAATAACCGTGCCATTTCGGGGATTAACACCTAACACATTTGTAAATAACAAGATAGACGGACTTTGTTCAAGCGTCGTAGCGATGGATTTCTTGACGAAAATGTAAGACACTGCGGTAAAATTACATAATTGTAAAAATATTCCTGCCGCCCCCCGCGATTTCCACCATTTAAAATCCTTTCATTTCCGCCTCGAAAACGGTATACTATTTATGGACATCATAAGGCTCTTATGGGAAGGGAACAGGACCATGCTGTTTCACAAAAATACGAAACAATTCGAGTCTCTGGTGCTCAAAGAAGTCGATGCTTTGTTCAGGCTTGCGTTTCGACTTACCGGTAATCGGTCCGCCGCCGAGGATTTAACCCAGGAAACCCTGCTTCGCGCCTATAAAGCCTTCGATCGCTTCCAAATCGAGGAATTCGGCGTCAAGCCCTGGCTCTTTAAAATCCTCCATCACATCTATTTCAATACGCTCAATGCCGACCGTCGGCGCCCGGTTCTCAAGGATGAGCCTCTTTGGAATCTCCTCGCCGATCATCATCCCGAAACCTGGATGACCGAGGATATCGACCAGATCGACTGGGAGCAGTTCGACGAGGAAATCAAACGTGGAATCGACGCTCTGGTCCCGGAGCATCGCATGGTGCTTTTGCTCTGGTCGCTGGAGCAATTGAGCTATAAGGAAATCGCGGAAATCTGCAATGTCCCCGTTGGAACCGTGATGAGTCGGCTCTTTCGTGCCCGCCAGGAACTCGCCGCAAAACTCACCAGCTACGCCAATGCCCATCGATTGTTCAAGCCCAAAAGGCCTGAACCTTTCGATCCCGCGAACAAGACGCCTTTCACTGTGCTGAAAGGATCAACCAATGAGTTCTGAAAAAAATAAAAGCAAATGTTCAACATCATTCTTGTGTCGAAAGGATTCTAAATGGATTGTGACGAAGTAAAAAAAGTATCCGCCGGACATCTCGAAGACGCCGTTCCCCCCGAACTAAAGCAGCAGGTCCACGAACATCTATCCCGCTGCCCCATCTGCGCCGCCATCGTCAAACGTGTGAAAGACATGCGCCAAGGCCTCCATCTTGCCCTGTGCAAGGATTGTTGTCCTGGAAATCTCCGGCAACGGATCAATCAAAAATTCAAACGTTCTTCCATCGGAACCCTCTGGTCCAAACTCACAAGCTGACCGCCCGGTGAAATAAAGCCTGTAAATCCCAAAGGAACAAAAAATGTCCAGTATCGTTCCCGAATCACCGTCTCCGAAACAAATGGAACTTCTTTGCAGTCTTTATCGATTTCAGCGCAAGCATGGCTATAGCCCAACCCTTGACGAACTCGGACGAATTATGGGAATCAGCAAAGTCACCGTCCATCAATACATCCGCTGCCTCGAAAAAAAAGGCTTGGTTTGTCGAATCAAAAATTACGCCCGTTCTCTTCAGATCGTTGACGAATCCAAAATCAAACCTTATCTTCGCTCCGAACGTGCATCCTGGAAACTGGTGGGGCGACTCACCGATCAAGGCCGTCTTAAATTTTATTCAATCCCCAAAAAACTTGAACCCGAACTTCTCATCGAACGCTACGGTAACACCAATCTGCTTCGAGTCGTCGGAAATTCCTGGCCCGAAAAAAATATCTCCGACGGCGACTATCTGCTCATCGAACCTCTGAGCGAAAAGCACTCCAGGAACCTGGTCCTGGTTCAGACCCGAAGCGGGCGAGTCGAAATCTGCACTCTCATCCGGCGCCGGAATCGCCTCCTGATCCAGAACCGGCAAACCTGTGAAGAAATCCCAACCCATCAAGCCGACATCCTCGCCGTCATCATAGGCCTGATCCGAAGTTATTGATTTTCCGTCTTTGTAAAATAGACTCCGGCCGCCATACCTGATCTTCGATTTTCCAGACTTCCTCCCCCCCCCGATTCACAGACTTTCTCCGGCTTTGTTCTCTTTCTTCCCTTTAAACTCTATGCTAAAATACCCGCACAGGAAATTGTGTTTTTCATTTGGAATACGATGGCTGATTTATTTACGTCACATGAACAACAACTGATTAAGGCGCAGTCGCCCCTCGCCGTGCGGATGCGCCCGATCACCCTCGATGAATTCGCAGGCCAGGAACATTTCCTGGGTCCGGGCAAGCTTCTCCGCCGTATGATCGAAGCCGATCGGCTCACCAGTGTCATTTTCTATGGCCCGCCCGGTACAGGCAAGACCACCCTCGCCGAACTGATCGCCAAGCTGACCGCCGCCGCCTTCGAAGAAGTCAACGCCGCCGGCGTCGGTGTGAAGGAAATCCGCGAAATTCTCGATCGAGCCAAAAAACGTCTCGTTCAGGAACAGCGAAAAACCGTTCTCTTCATCGACGAACTCCATCGCTTCAACAAAGCCCAGCAGGATGTCCTGCTTAACGACGTCGAGCGCGGCATCGCCATTCTCGTCGGCGCGACCACCGAAAATCCGTTCTTTGCCGTCAATTCCGCCCTCGTTTCGCGAAGCCAGATTTTCCGCTTCGAATCGCTGACGCCCGACCACCTCAAAACCCTCATCCGCCGAGCGCTGGCCGACAAAGATCGAGGCCTGGGGAAATATGATATTCAAATCTCCGACGATGCGGTCGATTTCATCGCCAATCTCGCCGACGGCGATGCCCGACGCGCCCTGACCGCACTGGAAGTCGCCGTTCTTTCCCAACTGCGAGAAACAGGTCAGCACGCACGCGTTGTCGTCGATCTCGAAGTCGCCCGCGAGTCCATCCAGCAAAAAGCTCTCCAATACGACAAAGCCGGCGACCAGCATTACGACCACGCCAGCGCCTTCATCAAGTCCATGCGAGGTAGCGATCCCGACGCCGCCGTCTATTGGCTCGCGAGAATGCTCGCCAGCGGTGAAGACGTCCGCTTTGTCGCCCGGCGAATGGTCATCTGCGCCGCCGAAGACGTTGGCAACGCCCATCCCATGGCTTTGGTCATGGCCAACGCCGCCGCTCAGGCTGTCGAATACGTCGGATTGCCCGAAGCCCAGCTCATCCTCTCTCAGGCCGTCATCTACATCGCCTGTGCTCCAAAATCCAACGCCTCATCCATGGCGATCTGGACCGCTATGGATGACGTCAAAAATAATCGAACTCTACCCGTTCCTATCCACCTGCGAGACACTCATTACGCCGGTTCGAAAACTTTCGGCCACGGCGACAATTACCAGTACGACCACTCCGCACCCGAAGGGATCGCCGATCAGGATTATCTCGGCGTCGATAAAACCTATTACAATCCCACCAACCGCGGCTTTGAGGTGAAAATCCGCGAATACCTCGACAAGGTGGCTCAAATTCGACACAAAAAACAACCCGATAACGAAAGCGACCCCTCATCATGACCGACCTGAAAAACGAAAAATTACGTGTCCGAAAAGAACTTCGTCAGCAACTTCGCGATCTGCCCACCGAACAGCGAGATCAATGGTCCCGGCAAATCACCGATCGGCTCCTGGCCTTGCCGGAATATCAACATGCCCAAACCATCATGGCGTTTTTCTCTTTCAGCACCGAATACGACACCGCACCCCTGATTCGCCACGCCCTGTCTGAAAAGAAAGCAATCTGCGCCCCGCGTGTCGATTGGTCCACCTGGCGAATGTCTCCCGTTCTCGTTAGCGACCCCGATCAATTCACCAAAGACGACCGCGGTCTCATGGAACCCACCGGTGACCGAATCGCCGATCTTGAAACCATCGACCTGATCATTATTCCAGGCCTTGCCTTCGATCTCACAGGCCGTCGTCTGGGGCGAGGCGCAGGATTTTATGACCGTTTCCTCTCACAAATTCAACTTCGCCACGCCATCCGCCTGGCTCCAATCTTCGATCTTCAGTTGATTCCCACCGTCCCCGCCGACCAACACGACCAGCTCATCGACATCATCCTCACCCCAACAAAACTCCATCGCCTCCTCCGGCATCGATAACTCTCAATCCATCTTAAACAGGATACGTCGTGACGTACCTCTGTCTACTATGATGCACAAAACATCAGGTTTTTCGGTTATCGAAAAAAACAGACCGACCCCTTATCAGAGGTCGGCCTTGTATCGACCGTCTTTCGATGTTTTCCAACCGTCGTTTTTTATTCCTGCAGGAACAATCCGTGCGGACTGGTCAATTGTGTCGCTCCCCCTGAAATGATGCGATCGGGAGCAACCGTCCCATTGCGAGTCGCGATCTGATTGTAACTGTAAATCGCATTCGCCGCGGCGTCCGTGATAAAGCCCACACCGTTGGAGTCCACGGTGATGCACCGTATACTTCCTGCCCCGGAAACAGTCAATATCACATCGGGCATGATATTTCCGTTTTTGGTGGAGGCATTGTTGAAGACCAGAACTTGAGCCGGCGGATTAACCACAAAGAGATTGTTGTTCGCATCCACGAAAACATCATTCAAAGCTCCGGTAAAGCTCGCACTGCTGATCGTTCGGCTGGGAGTAACCGACCCATTGAGTGTACTTGCATTCGCGAACACAAGAACATTTTTGGCCCCGGCGTTGGCCACATACAAATTGTCGTTATCGTCGAGAAAGATTCCTCTCGGAGAATTCAGATTTCCCGCGCTGGTGATCGTTCGATTCGGCGCAACGTTCCCATTGGCTATAGTGGCGTTGGCAAAAGCAACGATATTAGTCCCCGTGCCTGAATTCGCTACATACAGCAGGTTTCTTTCTTCATCGAAGGCGATACCAAATGTATTCGTGAGTTGAGTCTGCGGCCCCAGGATATTCGCGCTTGGCGCCACATTTCCGTTGGCGGTAGCCGGATTGTTGTAAATGGTCACAGCCGAGATGTTGGTGACATTCAAAGCACCCGCCGAGTTGACAGTCGCAAAAACAGGATCATTCAGCATCGTCTGCACTCCGGACAGGTTTGTCGTCGGAGCGACGTTCCCGTTCAAAGTCGCGGGGTTGGTGAATGAAAGAATCTTGCGAGGGCTTCTGTTCGTAACGAACAGGACGGAAGAAGCCGTGACCGTGATATTCACCGTATCCGGACTGCTCACACCGTTCTCGTCACTTACAATCAGTTGAAAAGTAAGAACGATCGACAGATTTGGCGCGGTAAAGGTCGGGTTCGCCGTATCCGCTCCCGTCA
>JAAZAW010000259.1 GCA_012514125.1 Phycisphaerae bacterium
ATCCACCTCCGCCATCTGCCCTTCGATCGTCGCTTTCAGGTCTTCATTGATCCGATGAATCTCGTCAGGCCGATTCAAACTCCGCCACAAATCCAGCACCAGACGATTTTCCGCCCGATTCTGTTCCGCCGGCGTCAACGTCGCACGATCCTGATAAAGCCATTCCAACTGCTCGTGAGCACTAAGTTCAATCGCCTTCACCTGTTTCTTCGCATCCGCAATTTTCGCGATCAAATCCTCTTCGATCGTCGTCGCAGGGGCGCTCGTTGTCGTCGGCTGAATGGGATTTTCTTCCGCCGATTCCTCCCGGGTCGATTCTTCCTTTGGCATTATTTCAAGATGTTCCTCCAGCATCGAAATCTGTTTCTGGAGCCTGACATACTTCTCATAGGACTCCGGCTGAAGATTCTTCACCGCAATTTCAACCGCGTTTTCCAGCAAATACTGGTTCTGCTTGAGTGTTTCCTGGTTCATCGCGATCTTCAACAACGTCTCTGCCGGTATAATGTTCCCCACGCTCTTCCACCACTGATCCCCGTTCGGAGCATACCAGTTCACGATCAACTTGCCCTCGCGCGTCAGCGGAATATCCACCCGCCCCGTCTGCCCCGTCGGAAGCAGCAGGCTGTCTTTTGCAGGCTCGGCGTTCATCTCGCCTTCCAGCGTAATCGTTTGAGGATAAATCTTCACCCGATTCGCCGTCACCTGCCAATGCCGGCAAATCCCCGCCATCGCCAATTGACGAAAAATCATCTTATCATACGTGCCCAATAAATGGACCCCGAGAATCTTCCCGTCCGAATCAGGTTCGAAGTTCACAAACCCTACATCCGAGCAACGCTCCGCCAACAGCGAGATCGGAAGTTCCATCTGCGTATTCCACCCCAACGATTTAAGCGACGGCCAATGCCCCCCGTTCGCAATCATCCATCCCGCGTTGCCCGCCTTATAGCGAAGATATTGATACGCCCTCGCCTGGTCATACGCCCGCTCGATTCCAGTCAGGGCTTCTGTCTGCGTCAGCCAGTTCGCCCCAAGAATCTTCTTCGCAAGCTCGAACTTCTCGATACCGGGATTGATCGATAGTTCCATCGTCACCCGCTGTCGTATCGCCAGTTTTCGTGTCGGCGAAGATACCGCTTCAACCGCCTCGATCCCCATTCCCGTCTTTTCCGCCAGCGTCTCGACTCCCAGCGTCAAATCGGAAACCAGCAGATCGAAAATCTCGCGATTTGCCGGAATCTCATTGAAATAACATGACAAAATCGTCCGTCCATGTCGCTGGCACGCCCGGGCCAGCGATTCATCTTCCCCGAAATCAGCAAACGAATCGTTCTCTTCCGATCCCAGCGATGTCTCGCCGCGAACCTTCGAAAAAACAAGGTCCACCAGCACTTCCTTGCTGTTCATCTTCCCCAGCAGGTTCACCATCTGTGCCAAATACGTCCGAGGCCAGGGCCGTTGACCGACACTCGAGAGTGACCCGTCATCAATCGCCACAACGCATATCGCTCTGCTATCTCTGATGCCCCGGTCAAAGTGTCGAAATCGAAGGTCCAGCGTCAACGACTCAAGCCCAAGCCGTTCATAAACTCCATAGTAAAAACCAACGCTCGTCGCCAGGGTCCCAAGCAACCCCAGTAATATCGCAATCAGCTTAACTCGAAATGATCGTAATGGCTTCATCAATGTTCTCTATTTAGCGGGTCGTCTTTTCTTCTCAGACAAAAATCGATTCTTCCCTCTCCTGACTCCCTCGACTCTTCCAGATTTTCAGACTTCTTCGATTTTCTTCTTCCTCGTCCGTAAATCATCAAAGACCGGCAAGGCGAACCCAAGCCGGTCTTTTCACAAAGGATCATTGATTCAAATTTTCTTTTTCAGTCACGGATTGAATTTTCGTCGTTTATCGGTTTTTCTCCTAAGCCGCATTTTCATCAATTGCATCTCACTTCGCAGCTTAAGCTTTCTCTTACTTTCTTTCTCTTCTCAGCGTCCTGGCGATTCAAACTCTTCCAACTTCCAACTTCTAACTTCTAACCTCTTCTCTTACCCCACACTCTTCTTCCCCAGCAAATATCCGGCTCCCATACTCACCCCGGTAATCACCACCGCAGCGATCACCCAGATCAGCATATTCGACGCCAGCCAACTGACAAACCCCGGCACCGCCCCGGCAATCAAAGTCGTCGCCACCATCCCGGAAATTCCCAGTAAAATCAATGCCGCCACCAGCAGCCCGTTAAACATGCCCGCCAGCGGGTCCACAACTTCCAGCACCATCACCCGCTGCATCGGAACCGCAGGCTCTGCCACATCTTCAAACGCTTCTTCTTTCACGGCCTCTTCGCTCGTCCCGACTCCCGTGCCGCCCGGAATACCCTTGCGGTTAGGCTGGGTTTCATCGCCCGAATAAATCTCATCCAGAAGCTCCGCGCCCAGCGAAGTATCGTCGCTCTCTCGCGTCATATCCAACAGCCCCGATCCGCTCGTCCCTTCAATCGAAAGCTCATCGTTAAGCGACGGCGCGATCTGCGTCTTAGCCATCGGGTCCGCGTCCAACCCCGTCAGTTCGTCTTCGTCGAACACGCTCACGCCCGCAGGTGTAATCACTGTGTCTTCCTTCGAACTCTTAAGCGGAGTAAAATGCCCCGTCTCTTCCAGCGAAATCACATCACCGCTGCCGCTGTCCGACGAATCCACAGGTGTCAGCTCGATCGCGGATTCGCTCCCCATATCCGTCGAACTCGCGTCCAGATCACTGCTCGAAATCGAAGGATTGATCTCCGCCGCCAGGGCATCGATCTCCGCCACTTTGTATTTGGGTTCGCCTTCGATCCGAAACTCCCGGATTCGGCTTTCACGAACCAGGTTCGAAAGCTCCTCTGCCGTTAATGCCAGTTTCTTCATCGCCTCTTCTTGCGTGTAATGTTCTTTTGCCATCGTGCTCTCCTGTCGCCTGCGGCGACTATTAATTCTGCATATCCATCGGCCTGGTTGCCGCCGATTCCTGTGCCCTCTGTTGCTGGGACGCTACAAGCTCCGCGATCTCGGACGGCGTCGGTGGGGCGTTGTTGTAATCCTCCAGGTACCGATCGTAAATCCAGTTCCTGGCCGCCAGTAACTTGAGCTGGTTTCCAGCTTTGCGATACTGATAAACCCAAAGTGTCCCTGCGTCAACGTCCACCATCATGATCCCGTAAACATCCTTCTCGATCTGTCCCGTAAACGCCATGATGCCGCCGGTCTCGCTTCGACTAAAATTCTGGGCCCAAGCCTGCTGATTTAAGAAGGAATCGGGTCTCGCAAAAAATAAACCCATCGACAAACCCAGAGCAAAAAGGGAAAAACCAAAAAATAATCTATGGGCCGTTTCCGATCCGCTCCTGTGTTGTCCCTGATCCGCCATTTTGTTTTACCTTTGATCGCGATTACAGTTATGAATATTTTACATTATATCGAACCAATCGTCGCCGACAAGTCCCAACTTGGTTGTTTTTACCAAATCTTCTGGGATCGTCCTGGAATCGGAGAAAAATTCCAGCCGACTCGACTCGAACCGATCAGCCAAATGTCCCAAAGAGATATGCATGGTTGATTGAATTTAAAGATGATAAAATCTTCGGTCGCTGAGCCTATTGCGATCCAACTAAATGCCGTTTTCGTAATTGCCCGCAGGCTGCTTCAATATCCTGTCCCCGGCTTGCGCGGAGGTGGGCGTTGGCTCCCAGGTCTTTGAGCTGTTTAAGAAAATGAGTCACCACCTGCGGTGAAGGGGGCTGGTATTTTCCACTCGTCGGATTGTAAACGATCAAATTGACGTTGGCTCGAACTTTTCGGGCAATTTTCGCCAGCCGCTGGGCATCCGACAGGTTGCAATTGATATCCTTGAGGAGAAGATACTCCAGTGTCACTTCTCTGCCCGTCCAGTCGAAATAATCCACCACCGCGTCGATGACCTTATCGAGGGTGTATTGCTTCGCCAGCGGAATCAATTCTTCGCGGATTTTCTGGTCCACCACGTGAAGCGACAACGCCAGGTTGAATTGTAATCCTTCGCGTCCGAGCTGGCGAATACGGTCCGGAATGCCCACCGTGGAAATCGTCATCTTTCGCGCTCCAATATTAAACCCCCAGTCCGAATTGATAATCCGGATCGCCTTGATCAAGGCATCGTAATTGAGCAAAGGCTCGCCCATGCCCATGAAAACGATATGGCTGACTCGTTCTTTTAAAAGATCAGCCTGGGTTTGAAGCTGTAAAAATTGTTCCACGATTTGACCTGCGCTCATATTGCCGGTGAAGGGGCCCTGACCCGTGGCGCAAAACGCGCATTTCACCGGACAGCCGAACTGGGTCGAAAGGCAGGCGGTTAGATGTTCTTTCGCCGGAATCAGCACGGCTTCAACCTGATGATTCTGACTGAATTCCAGGAGATATTTCGTCGTGCCGTCCCGGCTTTCGTGTTTGGCGAGAAGTTTTGAATCGAGGATGTAGAATTTCTCCGCCAGTTCGGTGCGAAGCGCTTTGCTCAGATTGCTCATCTGTGAAAAATCGTACACTCGCCGACGGTAAATCCACTGAAAAATCTGACCCGCCCGGTACGCCGGTCCTTTGATGTCCGCAATTTTTTCCGAAAGCTCTTCCTGCGTCAAATCCATAATATATTCTTTAGGCGATATTTTTTCGATCATCATCGTCTTCTTTGTTTCTAAATTATAGCCTGGCCGAAAAATCGCAGCAGAATTTCGGCTGACTGGTAAAGTTGCTCGAGTTCCAGAAATTCATCCTTGCTGTGAGCCTGGGCGATATTGCCGGGGCCGAAAACCACACACTGGGCGCCAATTCGGGTAAACGGGCTTGCATCCGTCATGAACGGCAGTCCCACAGGCTGATTTTCGCCGGTGACCTGCTCGCAGGCATGTAACAGTTGACGGACAAAGGGTAAGTGGGGATCAGTCTGGAGAGGAAGTTTGTTGTCGGCACAGCATAATTTGGCATTAACATTTTTACTTGGCCGAAGATCATCAATAATCTGTTGAATATCGTTCAGGATCATTTGTGAATTTTGTTCGGGCAGATATCGAATGTCCATTGTTGCCTCGCAGCGGTCGGGAATGATGTTATATCGATTGCCGCTTTGGATGATCGTCACCACCGCGGTGCCCGAACCGAGCAGGGGGTGGGTCGGTGCGGAATGTTTCGGGATCCACTGTTTTCGAAGTTGATCGATCAGGTCGCACATCTGATACAGGGCGTTATTTCCTTTTTCGGGGACCGAGGCATGGGTCGATATTCCCGAGGTCTGAAAATCCAGCACCATCGCGCCGCGATGCGTGACGGCGATTTGGTTCTGTGTCGGCTCACCGATGAGCATTTCATCGGCTGTGAAACCGTGATTCGCCAGCCAGGAACTGCCGACACAGCCGTTTTCTTCGTCACAGGTGGCGAGAAACTGAATATCTTTTTCAAACGATTCATGCCGGGAAGCAATCTGGGCAAGCGTCCAGAGGAATACCGCCAGCGAACCTTTGGTGTCGCAGGTCCCTCTGCCGAAAATTTTTCCATCCGCTTCGACCGTTTTGAACGGATCGATCGTCATTCCATCGATATTGACGGTGTCCATGTGGGCGCTGAGGACGAGTGTTTTTTTCTTCGGTTTATTATTTTGGTTGGGCCAGTATCCCCAGATATTGGGTCTGCCGTTCTCCATTTTCAGAATCCGACATTCCATCCCGATACGGCGGAGATAATTTTCGATGAATACAGCTATTTCCTTTTCAGGAATCTGGTCTTCGTTTTCCTGCCGATTGACACTGGGGATTGCAACAAGTTGTTTAAGCAGCTCAAGCAGTTCGTTTTTTTTTCGGTGATCTAACGGAAACATAATAAGTAGTCCTTAATTATAATGACTGTTTCGATGGCCTTTAATTTTACCGTGTCGCGGTCTGTTTTGGAAGCATCAAGATGACGCGCATGATAAATGAACTTTATTCATTAAGATATTTTCAGAAAACATGAGGATTTTTGTTGCAAAATATGTTTCTATATGGATTTATTCAAGGTTAAAGGGATTAAAGTCCGAATAAAAAAGTGGCTAAATTTGTCTTCGATAAAGGTTAAAAATGCATGCAATCTATTAGGTTTTATATAATAATAGTCTTTTTGTTGGGTTTGAACGGATGCTCTCTGGTCAATCCGGACCTTGCGGAAGGGATTCGTGAGGGGCAAAAGCAATATGCTCGTAAAAATTATCTTGGGGCAGAACGATTGCTCACGGCGGCGATTTCGAAGGATCCGCGTTCTCCTGCTGTGGCGGAAGCGTATTATATCCGCGGGCTGGCGCGATTGAAGCTGTATCGCATGAATATTGCCCAGCAGGATTTCAAACGCGCCTTGGCGTTGGCGACTCGTGACGATCTTAAGGCCAATGTTCATGTTTGTCTTGCGTCCATCGCCTTTGAGCAGGAAGATTGGGATACCGCTTATAAATATTATAAGGCTGCTGAGGTAAATTTGCCGATACTCAGTCCTAGTGATTGGATATTATTTCGGCTTGCATCGTCGGCTCAGCGATCAGGGCGATGGGAAGAAGGGAAGAAATATTTCGGCAGAATATTGCGGGAATATCCCAATTCCGAAGTTGCCAAATCGGCGAAGCGGTACATGAACTGTCAGTATTTTACGATCCAGACCGGCGCATTTTCCAACGCAAGCGGCGCTCAGGCGCAAATGTCTGAATTGCGGCAGGCCGGTTTGCCGGCGCGAAGTGAAATTATTAATGTTAACGGTAAAACATTGAAACGTGTATCGGTTGGTCGGTATAATTATTACTCGCAAGCAAGTAAAGGATTAGCCAAGGTTCAAAAAGTTGTTCCGAATGCTAGGATTGTACCCTGACACTGAATAAGGACAAAAGATTCATGAGGGAAAAACAACGTCTGTCAAAGCTTCTGGTAGGTTTATTGTTCGTGGGATTGGTAAGTGGATGCACCTGTGAGAAGGCTGAGGAATCCAGGGTGCAGTTGGAAAAAGAGTTTTATCAGCCTTTTATGCAGGCATCGGCGATCCCAC
>JAAZAW010000260.1 GCA_012514125.1 Phycisphaerae bacterium
GCGCATCTCAGGACCAAGAATCACATCCACGCCCGGGAATTTAATGAACGGAAACACACATTCCTTGACCGAGACATGTTTAGGCCAGGGTGTTTCCGTGATGCCCATTTGTGCAAGGGTTTTCCCCATCATGATTTTCGCAGCGACTTTGGCCCATGGAACACCGGTAGCCTTGGAGACGAAAGGAACGGTTCGCGAGGCGCGCGGGTTGACCTCCAGGACGTAGATATGATCGTCTTTCACGGCGAACTGAACATTCATCAAACCACGAACGTCAAGCCGCCGAGCCAGAGCAATGGTATTTTGGCGGATCCGTTCAATGATGGATTGGGACAATGAATAGGGAGGCAGCGAACAAGCGGAATCGCCGGAGTGGATGCCCGCTTCTTCAATATGTTCCATAATACCCGCGACGACAACATCCTTGCCGTCGGCGACGGCATCGACATCGACTTCGGTGGCGGATTCGAGGAATTTATCGATCAGGACCGGATTATCGGTGAGTGGGCGATCGGAAAAATTTTCCGCTTCACGGATAAAGCCGGCCAGGGTTTTATCGTCGTAGACAATTTCCATTCCTCGCCCGCCGAGGACGAAACCGGGTCGCACCAGGACCGGATAACCGATACGGTTGGCGATGGCGACGGCTTCTTCGATGTTTTTCGCGATACCGTTGGGTGGCTGGAGCAGACCCAGTTCATTGAGCAATTGCTGGAAGAGTTCGCGATCTTCGGCGAGTTGAATCGATGAGACACTTGTGCCGATGATCGGAACACCCGCCTCGGCAAGGCTTCGCGAAAGATTCAACGGAGTCTGCCCGCCGAATTGGACAATCACACCGTGCGGATGGAGACTATCGCAGATATTGAGAACATCTTCCATCGTAAGCGGCTCGAAAAAGAGCAGATCGGAGGTGTCATAGTCGGTACTGACCGTCTCAGGATTTGAATTGATCATGACCGCCTCAAAGCCTTCTTCTTTGGCGGCGAAAACGGCGTGGACGCAGCAGTAATCAAATTCAATACCCTGACCGATGCGGTTGGGCCCGCCGCCCAGGATAACAATTTTGGGTTTGTCCGTAACGCGAATTTCGTTGTCGGTAGCAAGAGCCGTTTGACCCTTCTTATCGGCAACGAGCGCCGGCATTTCATACGTGGAATAATAATAAGGAGTCCGCGCTTCAAATTCCGCGGCGCACGTATCGACAAGCTTGTAAACCGGAACAATGCCCAGTCGCTTACGGTAACTTCGCACCTGTTGTTCGATGGTGTTCCAGATGTTCGCGAGCTGAACGTCGGAATAACCCCACATCTTGGCCTGCCGCAAAATATCCTCGGGCACATCTTCAATTTTGGTGTATCGTGTGAGGATGTCTTCAAATTCCACGAGCTGGCGGACCTGTTCAAGAAACCAGGGATCGATTTGAGTCAAATTTTGAATCTGTTCAAGCGTCCAGCCCATTTTAAAGGCATAGCGAATATAATACAATCGACCCTGACAAGGTGTGCCGAGTTTGTTTCTTAAAATATCTTCCGGAATCGGATATTTTTTCGCAGCCTCTTCGCGCGTATCGGCACTATCGTCGGGTTTGGTCTGGTCGCCGGAGGGTTTTCGACTCAAAAGCCGCTGAAGTTTGAGCCATTTGTCGTTGCGATCCAGTCCCAGACCAAAACGCCTGATTTCCATCGATCGAATGCCTTTTTGCAACGCTTCTTTGAAGGTTCGACCGATGCTCATCGCTTCACCGACACTCTTCATCTGCGTGGTGAGGGTTTCGTCGGCTTCAGGAAACTTTTCAAAAGTCCAACGCGGAATTTTGACGACGCAATAATCGATCGTCGGCTCGAAACAAGCCGGGGTTTCACGAGTGATGTCATTTTGGATTTCGTCCAGCGTATAACCGACCGCCAGTTTGGCGGCAATTTTCGCGATGGGAAATCCGGTGGCTTTACTAGCCAGGGCGGACGACCTTGAAACACGCGGATTCATTTCAACGACGATCATTCTGCCATTCTTAGGATTGATGGCAAACTGGATGTTCGATCCACCGGTTTCGACGCCGATCTCGCGAATGACTTTAATGGCGGCGTCGCGCATCCGTTGATATTCTTTGTCGGTGAGGGTCTGAGCGGGGGCGACGGTGATCGAATCGCCCGTATGCACGCCCATCGGGTCAAAGTTTTCGATCGAGCAGACGATGACCACATTGTCCTTTCGATCGCGCATGACTTCGAGTTCATATTCTTTCCAGCCGATGATGGATTCCTCGATCAGAATTTCGTTGATACGGGAATATTCCAGGCCCCGGGCACAGATGGTTTCAAATTCCGCCTGAGTTCGGGCGATACCGCCGCCGTGACCGCCGAGTGTGAAACTCGGGCGAATAACGCAGGGTAACCCAACGGTTTTAAGAATTTCGCGGGCTTCTTCCATGGAATAAGCCAAGCCGCTTTTGGGTAAATCCAGACCGATTTTGACCATCGCGTCTTTGAAAAGTTTGCGATCTTCCGCCTTGTGGATCACTTCGCGATCGGCGCCGAGCATGATGACGTTATATTTTTCGAGTGCGCCGCGGTCGGCGACTTCAACGGCGGTATTCAGACCGGTCTGCCCGCCCAGAGTAGGTAAAATGGCGTCGATAGGCTCACCAGTGGCGAGTTCATTTTCAATCACTTTGATGACGGCATCAGCGGTGACAGGCTCAATATAGGTCCGATCGGCAAATTCCGGATCGGTCATAATCGTCGCAGGGTTCGAGTTGATCAGAACGACTTTGTATCCTTCCTCGCGAAGGGCCTTGCATGCCTGTGTGCCGGAATAGTCGAATTCACAACCTTGCCCAATGATGATCGGGCCTGAACCAACAATTAAAATCTTATGTATATCTGTTCGTTTCGGCATACTCTGGTTTCACTTCCCCTCCGCGTCAGGCCTCTGAGACAAATTTTCGACACAGCGGCTGCGGCGGATACTTGTAAAAAATATTCTTTTGCCAATTCTCGTTCTGTATAGGCAAATTTATTGCCTCAATACAAATTAGCGAGAAAATAGCACATCAGCCTATAAAAATCAATAAGCCGTTGCAAAATTTTAGCCGCAATTGTGAAATTTCTGAGACAAAAAACTATTTTTTCCCCACTTTACTCCGACAGGCGTTTGGCTGGACAAAAATCTGCCGGTTGCCGTGGTTGAAACCCAAGGAAATCCAAAGCGTACAACTCATCGTCGTGCAAAACACAAAACATTTCATTATCGTCCCAAAAGCTGGGGGGAATCACAGGGCTTTGACTCCTCGGAAGATCAGTTGGACATTGCCGTTGAGTCTCAGCCGCTTTTGCCACCAGGCTTCCCATCCGGCGGGGTCCGTAAATCGCTTGAGCACAACCCGACACATCTTCTGGGCTCCCTTTTCACTCCAGCCGAACGCCATCCGCTTGAATCGCCGGGCAATCTCCCGCATCACCCGCTCGATCCACGAACGGACCCGCGGACTCACCAGCCCCGTCGCCAGCCAGCGTTTCATATAAGTAAAGAGATGCTCTTTATAAAAAGATCACCGTCAATTCGAAGATTTGGGGAGCGGCTTTTGCGCCGGGCTTTTGTGTGATCTGACCATTAAGACGGTTGACAACAAAGAGATTCAGATTAAAACGGATCGAAGTTGGTCGGCTGCAGAATCGTTTTCCCATAAGGACGGAGATTCTTTTCAAAAAAGCAACTTAACCGTTCGGATCATA
>JAAZAW010000261.1 GCA_012514125.1 Phycisphaerae bacterium
AGATCATTCAATTGGTAAATAAACTTCCAAGAACCCGGGCTGGAAATCACATTGCCGGACAATTATTACGCTCCGGCACTTCTGCTTTGCCCAATCATGCGGAAGCGCAGGCAGCGGAGTCACCGAGTGATTTCGTCCATAAAATGAGAATCAGCCTGAAAGAATTGAGGGAAACCCAGCGTTGGCTTTTGTTAGTTCAGCGAGTTCCGCTGATTCGGGAACCTGCACAGGTTGAACCACTTCTGGTAGAAACGGATGAATTAACAAGAATTTTTGTTTCAAGTATTAAAACAGCTCAGAAAAATCATAATCTGTAATTTGTTTTTTTTTCGACGTTGGACGTTCAATGTTGAATGTTCGACGTTCATAATTTTAGGGAGGAACAGCCATGACTTCGTATATCGTTGAAATGTTAAATACCCTTGGTCGGTCGTTTGTCGATTTTGCATGGCCGATGCTGATTCAGTCGTGCGTGCTTATTGCGATGATGCTGGGGGTGGATCTGGTGATTCGCAAACGGGTGCGGGCGGTGGTACGATATTGGCTTTGGATGCTGGTGATGGTGAAACTCGTTCTGCCGACGTCGCTGACCCTTCCAATGAGTGTGGGCTATTGGGTGGGGCTCGATCGATCGGCCGTGTCGATCCCGATGCAGGAGATGCCCCGAACGATGTCACCTCTCGCACAGAGCACTCCCACACCGGAAATTTCGATCGATCGACCGACGGCGATTGAACCTCAGGTGACCAGCGAAATAACACAGGAGCAAAAAACGCCTCCGACAGTCCAAACTCATCAACCGCCCCCCGCGATCGACTGGCGGGCGTTGATCTTTCTGGGCTGGCTGGCGATTGCGGCGGCGATGGCGTTACTGGTGATTCAGCGATACGGCTTCGTGAAAGGTCTGATCCGCCAATCCAGGGATGCCGAGGGAAAAACCGCCGCGATCTTCGATGAATGTGTAACGCAGATGAACCTGTTGAAAAAGCCCATCTTGAAAATCTCACCGTCAATGGTCTCTCCGGCGGCCTGCGGCCTCCTGCACCCCGTGGTGATCCTGCCGGAACTCATGATAACGAACTTGAATGAAAAAGAAATGCGCGCGGTGCTGCTCCACGAGCTGACCCATATCGGCCGGGGCGATCTATGGATCAATTGCATTCAGACCTTCCTGCAGGTGGTGTACTTTTATAATCCCCTTCTGTGGCTGGCGAACAGTGTCATCCGGCGGCTGCGGGAACAGGCGGTGGATGAAACGGTACTGGTAACGCTTCGCGAGGAGGCGGAGGACTATCCCCGAACACTGGTGAACGTGGCGAAACTCGCGATGGCCAGACCGGCCCTGAGTCTTCGTCTGGTAGGTGTCGTAGAATCCAAATCCGCCCTCGCGGACCGAATCAAACACATGCTCAGCCGCCCTTTCCCAAAATCATCAAAACTCGGCGGCCTGGCTCTGACAGGAATCTTCATCCTCGCCGCCCTGCTGCTGCCGATGGCGAAGGGGGAAAGAAAAAAGCAGATCAATACTTCTGGAAATAATATTTTGGCTCTTCAATGGATAGGCATTATCGATTCTAGGGTTGATCATAAAATTCGTTCGATTTCAAAACCAGTTCAAACAAAAAGCAAGGGGTATGATGCATTCATTTGTAAAGGGGATGAATTTCTAAAGGCTGTTCGTGGGGAGACCCAAAATGGAATTATTTACCTCAAGAAAGATATGCGATGGTTTGATCCAAGCCCCGATCGCCGGTCCGATTCATGGGCAGTTGCTGAAATTTTTGAACGAAAATCGACATCAGAGAATCTAGAACCACCTATTTTTATTAATTCTGGCGGTGCCGGCCCTTACATATTCAATATTGTTGATCAGCAACCTGTTTTAAATTTGGCATATGAGTTTGTAAATTGCACCTATGACCATCATACTGTAAATGGAAGTATCCAATTCAAAGGTGAGGTTCC
>JAAZAW010000262.1 GCA_012514125.1 Phycisphaerae bacterium
CTAAAGCTTCTTCACAATTTTCTGGCATTCTCTGAACATCTCGTCCGCCTGTTTAAGAGTAATGTCGCTTATCTTCTTGCCCGAAATCATCTCCGCAATTTCCCGGATTCGAACTTTTCCATCAACCGAACGAATCGAACTCGCCGTCTCCGTTTCACTCGCCTCTTTCGCGACGACAAAATGACGCTGGGCGAAACAGGCGATCTGGGGAACATGGCTGATGCAGATCACCTGCTGATCTTTGGCCAATTTTGCAAGTTTGGTTCCGATAACTTCACCGAGGCGTCCCCCGACGTTTGAGTCTACTTCATCAAATACAAGCACTGATGATCGTCCGGGACTCGCCAGAATCGACTTGATTCCCAGCATGATGCGGCTCAGTTCACCGGCAGAGGCGATTTTTCGCAGCGGCATGACAGGCTGTCCCGGATTAGTCTGAATCATAAATTCAATAATCTCAAGGCCCGAAGGCGAAGGATTTTCGTCCGTCGTTTCCGTAAAACCGACTTCAAATCGGGCATTGGGCATGGCCAGTTCCTGAAGCTGTTCATTGACCGCTTTTGAAAGTTTACCCGCCGCCTTTCGACGGGCATCGGAAAGTTTTTGTCCGATTTTTTTCCGTTTTTCCGCAAGATCCGCGATGAGGGCGTCGATGCCTTCCATGTCGGTTTGTTGATTTTTAAGATCGGCGAGTTTTTGGGCGACCTCGTCCCGATACGTCAGGACCGCTTCGATCTCGCCGTTGCCGTATTTTTTGCCCAGCCTCGTCAGCAGAGCCAACCTGGCATCGAGTTCCGTCAGCCGTTGCGGGTCCAGTTCGAGATCGTCCAGATACTGTGAAAGGGTTTTGGTGACATCGTCAAGCTCGACAATCGCCGATTGTATCTGGTCGGGAATGGTCTTGAGTTTCTCGTCGATGTCCGCAAGCTGATGGGCTTTATTGAGCATGGACCGCAAAATGTCGAGTACTGGAAAATCACTCTCCTCCAGGCCTTGAATGAGCGAACCGGCAAGTTCGCGAAGCTGCTCAACATTACTCATCTGGCGAAATTCCGATTCGAGCTGAGCATATTCGCCGACGACGAGTTTCGCCTGGTTGATCTCCTGGAGTTGAAATTCATACAGGTCGATCTGCTGTTTGCGAAGTTCGGTATGTTCGAACAGTTCTTTGCTTCGGTTGACGGCGTTTCGCCATTGATGATGGACATCGGCAAAGTCCGCGGCGAGTTTTTCCGTTTCGGCGAAACTATCGAGCAGTCGCAATTGAATGGCGGGGCGAAGCAGATATTGGTTTTCGTGCTGGCCATGAATATCCACCAGCAGTTCGCCGATTTGCCTGAGCGTCGGCAGGGGGATAGGAACGGAATTAACGCTGGAGGACGTTTTGCCTGAAGCGAAAAGCCGGCGTTGGATGATCAATTCGCCTTCTTCCAGAGGGATATCGATCACCTGGGCGATTTCTTTTTGCAGCAGGGGGTCGGAAAGATCGAAAACGCCCACCAGGATGGCTTCGGCGGCATTGGGGCGAATCATCTGTGAAGGCGAACGAAAGCCCAGCAACAGCTCGACGGCGCCGATGATCAGGCTTTTACCGGCGCCGGTCTGGCCTGTAAAAACATTAAAGGCCCGGTCGAATTCGACTTCAAGTTCCTGAATGATCGCCAGATTTTTAATGTACAGTTTACTGAGCATACCAACGCGATTCCGATCCGTAACAGTTTTTGTTGATTACTGAACGTGCGAACCTGGGGCGACGAGTTTGTCGAGGGTGGAAACCACAACGTGGGTGGCAGGCTCACCTTCGACACCGGCCAGGATCATACCCTGACTTTCGAGTCCCCGCATCATTCGCGGGGCGAGATTGGCCACGACGATCACGGTCTTGCCGACGAGTTCCTCAGGCTGATAATAGGCGCGAATGCCCGCCAGGACCTGTCGAACGCCCAGAGGCCCAAGATCGACCTTCAAAACCACCAGTTTATCGGCATTGGGGTGGGCTGAGGCTTCGAGAATTTTGCCCGCCCGTAAATCCACTGCGGCGAATTGTTCGTAATTGATCAACGGTTTAAGTTCATCAGACATTTCGATCACTCCAATCATGTTTTCAGAAAAATTATATCTGGGCATTGTAGCGATTTAACTTGAAAACGTCGAGAAAAGATTTGAATCAACTTCAAATAGGCTTCTTAAACCATATAAAATCCTGCCCCTGAAGAAAGTCGAAGAGACGACATTGGAACATCATACGCTTTTGATTTAGTCGTGTCGTAGCATTACAAATATCAAAATTTCGGTCGCTGAGCCTGTCGAAGCGACAGGGTGGAAGCAAACAAAAGACCCTTCGACAAGCTCAGGGTCCGAAACTACAATACGTTTAAATCAATGGCGTATCACACCCCTGCGGTCGCTGAACCTGCCGAAGAGACATCTGCTTGCCGACGCCATGTCGCTTCGACAAGCTCAGCGACCGCAGGTTTAATATTTTTTAACGCAATGACACGATTACATCCAAAGCGTTCTGTTTTTAACCTGGGCATGGGGATATAGCGACTGTCGTCCGTAGCCCGCAGCCTATCTTTCGGTTTTTATCTGGGCATGGGGATATAGCCTTTGCCTGTTTCTTCCTGGGCGGCCGGCTGGGGTTGGAGGTTGAGCCGAATCCGCAGACGCTCCTGCATTGTTTCGGGCAAAACTTTCAATGCCATATCCTGGGCGTGTTTCTGAAGTTCCGCCAGCGGCGCCATATTCATGCGCCCGGTGGGGTCCTTGAGCAGACGATCCTTCATGTAGCGATTATAGACTAATTTCGCGATACGCTCTTTGGCCAGTGCGGTGTAATCGTCGCCCGCGGCATAGCTGATGTAGGCCTGGAACATGTACGACATCACCGTCGAGTTAATATCGACCATGCCGCCCGATTCGATGTCTTCCCTGGCATATTGATAGACAAAGGCTTCCATCCCGCCGTCATATTCCGGATTGGGATACATTTTGAGCATGATGTTCCAGTATTTCTTCGCGAGTGCTTCACTGCCGAACTGATAGGCGACCGAAACCGCTTTTCGCAGGAAATTCACATGTCCGGATTTGAACGTTTCGCCGGCGGTTCCGTCCCAGGGAATGTCGTTCTGGGCGGCTTCTTCTTTGCCCAGGGCCAGGTACACCCGATGAACCACGGGAATAAAACGAATATCCGGTGCGATCATGGGATGAATCCCTTCGGGCGTCAGGATAAAATGTCCCCGCCGGAATAAATCCTGCAGGCAGGCGTAGATGATGCGCTCGGTGTTGAGGGCTTCAAACGCCTGAGTCTGGCCCGCGGCGGCGGCGAGAGATTCCAGCGTGATATCCTTTTGGCCCGCGGCTTTAAGACCGGCGTAGGCCCAGTAAATGGCATGGGCCTGGGGCGTTCGGAAATCGAGCGGTCCGAACATGTCGTCGGTACGAAATTCGGCGATCAGTTTGGGATCGAGTTTCCATTCTTTCTTCAGACGCCGGGCACGCAGGAAACCTTCAAGCAGAATTCGTTGTTCGGCGTTGGCCGGATCGTCGATCCAGGCGAGAACTTTTTCGACGAATTCTTCACGGTGCGAGAGGAGATAAAGAAATTTTTCCTGCGGATCAAGTTGGAATTCCTGGAATTTTTCGACAAACTCCGCCATTTGCGGATCGGCGATCAGTTCGTTCCAGGTGTCGGGGGCCTTGCAGATGGCATCGTAATTCGGGTCAGGCCAGCCGATGATCTCTTCCATTTCGCGGGCGAGTTGTTCTTTGTAATACCAGTGTTGATCGTCCGACATCTGGCCGATCTTGTGGCTGAAAATCCATGCCAGTTGCTGGTAGAGCGAGAGTGACCGAGGATTCAGCGGAATTCCCTGGTCCCGTAAAAGCTCAAATCCATTTTTCACCCATCGCCAGCGGTCGGGGCCGGAGTTCATCGCAACGGAAATATTGTAAGACATGTTCCACGCCTGGAATATCCAAACGCTGGGGAAGTGCGGCTGGAGTTGGCAAATCCATTCCGCCCGCTGATTGGCGTCGAAATATCGTCCGTTTTCCTGCATCTTCTGCAGGCCGATCCACAAATAATCCACCGCCAATGCCCGCCCGACGCTGAACAAGACGTTCGTCAGTAAGTCGGGTCTGGCCTGATTGGGAAGCGCCGAGCGCGTAAGGCCCAGCGCCTGACGCGAGGTGTTGACCTCGCGAATCACGAAAAAACTCCCCGTCAGCAGTGCCAGGGCCAAAATCAACGCCATAATTTTTCTGGTAGTTGTTGACATAATCTTGTATCGGATTAAACGATCACCTTTCCAATTTCACGTCGGCGGAAAATCCACGCGGCCAGTATCGCTAAAATTCCACATTTAATGACGACCAGCGACAGGAACATCCTGAGGACATAATTCCAACTGACCAGCCGTCCGTCGATAACTTGTGAAGTCAGTTCGCTGATTTCAAGTTTGGGAACCACCGCCAGAGAGCTGATGGTGATCAACCGTTGAAATATTTCCAGCGGATTGGCGCCGGTAATAACAAAGGCAACCAATTTTTGAACGATAACAAAAAGTTCATCACCCGGCGAGATGATATACTGAAGCCCGATCGCCTCCGACAGAAAATTTCCGCCCAAGCCGACAAAAAAGACCGACAGCGTTACCAGCGAGGCAATCGGAAACGACAGGAACGTTCCGCACACGATGGCCAGCGTCGCGATGAAGAGAATTGAAAACGCGGTGGCGATGACGGTGCGGATAAAATTCGGGGCAAAATTGCCTTCGCGGATCAAAAGCTCGATCCCATCGGGGTTGGGGAAATGCACCGAGACGCCTCGTGGATCGAGATTTCGGAACGTAATGGTCATTGTGCCGTCATCTTCAATCGCGTTGACGGGAATATACAGTTCATGCAGTGTCCGGTAAGGTTTTTGTCCCTGCCAGACGAAAACCTTGTCGGCGGGCAGTTCCTTTCGCCCAATAATCCACTGGCCGAAAATCGTATTGCTCTGAAGCTCTTGTTCGGTGTCGAAGGAGGTGTTGGCTGACGGCTCGTACTTGAAACGTAGCGTTGTTATCACATCGCCTTGCAGAGGCTCTTTGAGTCCGGTGAATTTCCATATCCCAATCTGTCCGGGGTTGACGGTCCGCGAGCGATTGATCAGTTCCGTACGAATCATTTTGCGGATTTCGCGGGACGGTTTGTCGATAGGCAATTCGCCCGACCTTTCGAGTTCCGCAAATCGATTTTCGACCTGTTTTTCGACATCCGGCGCCGGAGGGACATAGCCTTTTCGTGAAACAAGAATTTCATTTTCAATTTTGAACTTGTCTTCGGATTCTTCAGCGACGGTGCCGGCGAAATATTTAACCACGCCGTAAGTCAGTCCCATCGATACCGCGAGCAACCCCATCGCCAGAATCAGAATTCCAAGCCAGCGTCCCATCAGCAATTGCCATCGCGCCAGAGGCTTGGTGATAACGCTATCGATTCGCATCGTCTTGATGTCCTGATCGAGCGTTCGACAGGCCAGGAAGGTCACCAGAAGGGCCAACAGAAAATGCGTCAGCCCGAACGAATACGACATGAACATCTGAATCTTGCCCGCGACGGTTCCATCGCCGCTGGCGGTGGAATACAATAAAACCATCACGCCGCCCAAAAGCAGCATGAAGGCAATGGCTACACGCGTTCGAAGCGATTCGGCGACGGTCAGCCGGACTATGGCCCATACTCTTCCCATACGCTAACCTCCGCGGCCGTTCCGGCGGGTATCGTGATCGTCGGATTTATCGAGTAAATTATCGAGCAATTGCCGATCGACCTGTTCGCTCGGTGTCGATCGCGGTGGCGTGTTTTGTTCTTCATGATGGGGCGGAACCGCCGATTTTCCGCTTTCGTCCGCTTGAGCGATCAGTGAGTCTAGAACACGTTTTTCAGGTTGAGATTTGGATTCGGGTTTGATGGGTTTCGATGATTTTTCAATCGGTGTTTCCTCGCGGGCCGATAATTTTTCCAGCAACGCCTGCCCCGAATCGTCCAGCGTCGAAGATCGCAGAAACTCGCTGACCTTACCGCCCGTCAAAGCGCCGTGAGTGAACATTTCCTTTTCCGCGCGTTTGATCATACGCAGGAAGAATTGTTCGAGTCGATCTCTCGGCGAGCCGACGGAAATTACCTTCGTGCCGAGGTTTTTCTCCAGGTAATCTTTCAACTGACCAAGTTCCTTTTCGCCCAGGTTTTCCGTTTGAATCTGTGTCAGGTCCTGTTGAGCGAGCAATTCTTCGATCTGTCCGGCACACAGAAGTTTTCCGCCGTACATAATCGCGACCTGATCGCAAACATCTTCGACGTCCGCAAGAAGATGACTGCAAAGAACGATGGTCTTTCCGCGTTTTTTGAGTTCCAAAAGCAGGTCCTTGATCTGCCGGGTTCCCAGCGGGTCAAGCCCCGAGGTCGGCTCGTCCAGAATCAACAGATCCGGGTCGTTAATCAACGATTGTGCCAGACCAATACGCCTCGCCATGCCCTTGGAATATTGTCCGACCGGTCGAGTCGCCGCAGTACCCAGGCCGACCATATCGACCAGCGCTTCCGCCCGACGAGAGCGCTCCGCACGATTCAGATTAAAAATTCTGCCATAAAAATCCAGCGTTTCCCAACTGTTGAGGAACTGATAAAGACGGGTTTCTTCCGGCAGATAACCGATCCGCGATTTGACATTGACGTTCATCGGATCCATGCCGAAGATTCTTGCCCGTCCCTGGGTCGGATAAAGCAAGCCAAGCAGCATTTTGATCGTCGTGGTCTTGCCGGATCCGTTGGGTCCGAGCAAACCGAAAACCTGCCCTTTGTGAACCTGGATATTCAGATCGTCAACGGCCTTGACTTTGTCGCGTCCCCAGAAATCTTTATATTTCTTCGTCAGCGATATGGTTTCGATTACGATTTCTTTATGTTCCATCGACATGTTTTTACCTGTTTGGATTTATGTTCGCGTCACCTTCGGATAGACGTCTAATGTTGGCCTGGAGGCGGTCCCATCGGTCCCGGTGGGGACCCCATCGGCATGGATGGCTGGGCGGCGCCCATCGGATTCTCCTCGTTTTGAGGCTGGGCGTATTTCATCTCGTCAGGATCGCGGTCGATCTGCATGCGAATACGATAAACATCTTTCGGCAGATACCATTTATGAACCGACGGCAGTGTTTGTTCGAGTGTGGAAAGCAACAGCCGTGTCAAAACCACTTTCGGATTCTTCCGATATTCCGGCAGCAGTGCCTGAAAATATTCCGCATCGGCCTGGGCCGATTTCACCATCTTGGTGCGATAGCTTTGTGATCTTTCCAAAATTTCCCGGATCGAACCGCCCGCCTGTTCCAGAAGCTGCCGGACTTGCTTCTTTACCTCGGGAAGGGCAGGATCGTTCCTGGCGGCGAGTTCTTTTTCCCGTTCAAGCATAACGATCAACTCGCTATAGCCCTGACCGGCGGTCTGGGTCAACTTTTGCTCGCTGTCGCCCATGGCCGTTTGAATCATCCCGTGCATCTGCTCCGCCGCGTTTCGCACTTCGTTGAAATTCGCAACCACCTGCCGGGGCGGATCGATCTTGTTGATCAGAACATCTTCAAGCTGCAAACCGCACTTGGCCGACGCGAGTGATTCGTCCATGATCGTCTTGACCTGACTGGTGAACGTCGCCTTTTGCGATCCCAGCAGATCGTCAACCTTGAACTGTGCCGCCGCCTGAATGATGGCGTTGTCCGCCAGTGTTTTAATCAGATAGGTTTCCGGATTGACGACCTCAGGATTATCCGCGTCTTTGATGTTGCTGATATAGTCGAAGGCGTCGAGCACCCGATACTTGATGATCATGCTGATGTGCAGAATGTTCGCATCCCCGGTGATAACATATTCATCGCGCCCGGGAACCAGCGATTCGCCTGTCATCATGCTTCGGCCTTGAATGCGCTCCTGTTCGGTCATACTGAACCACAAATCCACATTCGCGGTGCGTTTGTCTTTCCGAACCTTGATGATCTCGTCGATCGGGAAAGGCCAGGCCCAGTGAAGTCCCTGCTTGAGTTCGCGATCGGGACCGATACCCACGATCTTGCCGAATCGCTTGATCAGGGCGACTTCTTCAGGCTTGACCTGAAACGCGCCGTAAGCGACGTACCATACAATCGCCGCGACCATGAGAAGCTTGAGCAGTTTGAACGTCACGTGCAACGCATCGACGAGCGCCTTGTTGGCGGCGTCCATCGGCTGATCGGTTTCGACATTCGGCGAGACGATCTCGCTCTGGGATTTATATTGCGTCATATCTTTTCCGTGTTCTTCCATCGCCATATTTTACATTCCTGAATATGTCGGTTTATCTCTCGTATTGCGAACGCTCTACTTGCTGGTCTGCACGGGCGGCGGAACATCGTTTTGTTGCTCCGTTAACCACTTGGACATCTGCGAACTCAGTAAATCGAACGGAGCCACCTGTTCCGCGTCAAGAATCAGCGTCGAACGCCTGGGCAGGATTTCCTTCAACGTTTCAAGGCGTTTGATGAAATTGTGCAACGACGGATTTTCCGCGAAAATCTTGTAATATTTCGCCGCTTCAACATCACCCTGTCCCGCGATCATGATCGCTTCGGCGCGAGCGCGGTTCTCAATATCGCTGGCCTGACGTTCCGCTTGTGCGCGAATCTGCCGCGCACGAGAATCGCCTTCCGCCCGATATTTCTTGGCCAATTGTTCACGTTCCTGCCGCATCCGATCAAAGACCTTCTTGGTCGATTCTTCCGGAAGTTCCAGACGCTTGATGCCGACGTTCACGATCTCCATACCATAACTCGCCCGGCCTTGCGCGGCGACCAGGGCCTTGATCTCGTCTTCGATTTTGTCGAACTTCATACGCTTCGGATCGGTGCTGACAAAATTCTCAAACGTGTGTTGTCCGACAACCTTGCTCATCGCGTCATGAATCAGGCTCGTCATGACCTGACCCGCTTTTTCCGTGGTATTGATTTCCTTGAGGTATCGGATGACATCGTCCTTGGTATCGCCGATCCGCCACCACGCGTAGGTCGTCACGAGAATACTCTGCTCATCGTTGGTGAACATCTGCTCACGCTTGCTTTCATACACGCGAAGCCGATTGTCGAAAGCCGTCACCTGCTCGATGGGCCACGGTAATTTAAAGTGAAGCCCAACATCCTCCGGATTCGAGCCGCTGAAGGTATTTTTCACCTTGCCGAATTGCGTCACCACCACCGTCTGCGCAAAGGGCACGGTAAAGGTGAACATATACAGCCCGAACACACCGATGACGATAATCGCCAACAAAATGCTCGCTACATTGCGTTTGTTCTGCTCTGCCATCTCAAATTTTCCTCGTGAATTGGATACTTTGTATTACACGTTAAATAACAGGTTCAATTTTAACAACTACCGAGTCAGTTCCTCGCCCAGGCCCAAAAGACCCGACGAAATCTTTTCCTTGTCGTCCACTTCCAGATAAAGTTTTGAAGCATTGTTCGTCGCCAGAATATACTTGCGGACATTGGCGGTCGATTCGATCAAAACATCCAGAAAATTACGAAGATAAAACACATCCGGCGCAAAAGTGTAACTCTCTAACTGATTACCGAATCGCTCGGCGTTGGCTTGCTCGACCACGATCTTGCCGTAACGTTTCGCCTCCGCCTTCGAAAGCGTTTCACCTTCAAACGCCCGGGCCATCGGGACTCGCGCGTTGGCCATGCCCCGCGCCATCCAGATCATGGTCTCACGTTCCTGCCTCGCGTTAATCGCCTGTTCATAGGTGCCGGCAATTTCCACCGGTGGATGAAGCCCA
>JAAZAW010000263.1 GCA_012514125.1 Phycisphaerae bacterium
CTACATCGTATTCTTTCATGATCGCGCAGATATCGTCGAAATGATTGAAGAGAGGATTTTGCCGGTTATGGTGTTCCATCCATTTGGCCAGGAGCGCCCCACCTCGCGAAACGATTCCGCAGATGCGCTGGGTTGTCAGCGGGACATATTCGCGAAGCAGTCCGGCGTGAATTGTGAAAAAGTCCACGCCCTGCGATGCCTGTTTTTCGATGATTTTCAGGATATGATCGACCGTCAGATCTTCGATATCACGATCAATGATCATTTCGTACATTGGAACCGTTCCCACGGGGACAGGACTTTCCGCGACAAACATCTGCCGAATCGCGTCCAGATCTCCGCCGGTGGAAAGGTCCATCACGGCTTCGGCGCCGTATTCGATGGCGACCTGCAATTTTTCACGTTCGCCTTCGATGGACGATCCGTTGGCTGAGGCGCCGAGATTGGCGTTGATCTTTGTTGTGGCGATACGTCCGATTGCCAGGGGTTTGAGCGTGCTTTTCAAGTGTACCTTATTAGCTGGGATTACCGCTTTACCTGCGGCGATCTGTTCCCGGAGCGTTTCGGGAGAAAGCTGATCATACGAGGCAGCTTGTTTGATTGTTTCGTTTATTTGACCTTCCCTTGCCAATTCGAGTAACGTTTTCATGGGCGATCCTGTCTTTGTAAAAATATAAAAATTGTTCGCGTAGGGTGAATTTGATAAGGAACCGTGATAGGCGAGTATCTTGCTGAACCAGGATATTCGCGCTTTCCTACGCCGGCATGGTCGTTGCGAAATTCGCAGCCGTGATATCCGGATCAGGTTCCAAGGGTCCCGCCTTGTTCAAGGGCGAATCTCAGGCCTATCGGCCACCCCTAGCGCTTCACTAAAGTCTTTAATTATAAAATTTTAGCGTGATATGTCAAACCTAAATTTTTTAAACTTTTATCGTCTTTTGTCCGAAAAACAGAATAACTATTCCATATATGGAAGCTTTACAAGGAGTTAGGGATGAAAAAGTTAGCGATGATCCTGGCCATGGTTTCGATGACGAGTCTGATGGGGTGCGGTTTTGATTTTTTACTGGAACCTGAAATCAATGAACGCGCCAAGGCGGTCCTGCCTGGAACGTGGTCGGATCCTTCGGGAAATGTCTCGATCATTTTCGACGAAAACTGCCAGATCATCGGTTTTGATTTTCCGAATCTTCCGGCAGAGCTTGCCGAATTGCGATTTGACGGTACGACGTTTACCCTTCCGATTCCGGGGCAGGAGCTTAAAGTAACTGCAACATTAATGCTTGAGGTCGCCACCGTTGACGAGGCAGGAAATGTCAGGGTTGAATATCGCGGTGAAGTGACCGGATTTATGGATATCTTCGATCCGGGTTATGTCAAGATTATCCTTACGGGTAAGCTTGACGATCCTTCGGCTCCGACGAGTTTTTCGGGTAGTATCGCGGGGTACGCTTATCCTTCGGAGTTCCTGCAAAATCTGATCGGATTGGCTCCGGAAATTTCCATTGCAGACGCGGCGCATTTCGACGCGGACAAAAGCTAAAGGCTAAAAGTTGGAAGTTAAAATATAGACGGAGTCCTTTGGGGACTCCGCTTTTTTTGGTTGACTATTTTTTGCGTCCTTATTGTGGAAGGCCGACTTTAGCGGGAAAATGGGGCCATGTGTTTGTCGAAATGGACCTTGATTCCCTGGTGATAGGCTTGTTCGTGCTCGATCAGCGCCGACATGAAACGATCACGGAAGCGAAGATTGCCCGCAGCGTCCGTTGAGGTCAGCACCGAGCCGAAAGTGACGTGCAGAACTTCACGGGCGTCGAATTCATCGAGCAGTTGTGGAAGCTGAGCGTCGGAAAGGTCTTTCGACGAAGCCACCTTGTTCACATCGGCGGAAACATGATAGGAGGCTTTGTCTTCGGGATATCGTTCGCGGGCGAAATCCAGGATTTCGCGGAAAAGTTCCGGAGAATGTTTCGCCAGGACACGCACGGCTTCGAGATAGCTGGTGCCGGCGGTTTTAACGTGAATCAGATCGCCTGAGCATTGTGCGATGATGGGATAGATGCTGAATTTATCGCTTCCGCTATGAATTGAAATTTTGTAGGGACCGAGTACGCGGCTGATGCGGGCATGGAGATCGTATTCCTGTTTAAACCGGTCGAGGTCGCCGATATAATCGACGCCTTTTTCGAACGTTCCGATAAATCTCGGAGCCAGCGACACCCATTGGACGCCCAAACGTTTAAGTTCCGACGCGACATAGAAGTGTTCCTGGGGCGTGGTCGGTGAAGCGGTTTCGTCCACGGAAATTTCCAGTTCGAAATTTCTTTCGCCGCGTGTGGCGAGCAGATGCCGATAAAGCGTAGTCACGTGGGCAATGGCTTTGGCGTACTTGACGGCGGCCCGGAGGATATTTTCATGGGAAATGGTCAGGGTCGATTTTTCCAGATCGTGTGTTTTTTCGTAGCGTTTGAAAAGCTCATCCGCTGAGGTTTCAAGCGCAGTCCAGGGCAGCGCGTCGAATTTGGATTTGATCGTTTCGGGTGAATCGGTGTCGGCGTGATCGTCCACATGATCGCCGGGGTCGAGTGTAAAGAGCAAGAAGCCCGCTTTGGCGCAGACATCGATATCGGCTATGTTTTTCAGGTGATCCGCGTCCGAACCAAAGGGCAGATCGAAGCCCGCCTGGAATACCGCCCAGGAAGCATCGTCGATGACTTGTTGAGCGCTTCGCTGGGTTCGGGTCATTTCACGAATAGACTGCTGGGCGAGAATCGGCATGATGGTCCGATCTTTAACCGCCAGGATATGTCCCGGTGTTGCCAATCCGAGTCGGTCGCCGCAGCCGAAGCTTTTTTTGAGTCCGACCAGTGAAGGGCGAGTGAATGGAAAAGCTTGGCGTAACGCGGCGGCGTTGGCGGAGTTGGTGGGACAACGTTTTGAGGTCATCACCTGATCGTCGAGTTTAATTTCGGCGGTGGTTCCTTCAAATTTTTCCACCCACGCGGGTGAGGTGCCTTTCCACACCAGATAGAGACTTCGTTGCGATCCCTGGCGACCTGAAAACGCGGTAACGCTGTCTTTGACGATGAAGGACGAGGGATAAATCTGTTGTCCGGATTCAAGCCCCATCTGTTGTGCCCATCGCTGAGCCTGGGCCTGTTCAGGCCGATGCATTGTTTGATCTGACATGGTTATTTTTCCTTTATTATAAATTTTTCGGATTGTCTTTATACCTTTGCGTCCCTTCGACAAGCTCGGGGACGGGATGAACGTTTGTTTTCACCATAGAGCATCGTTCAAACCCGAAAAATCCGCAAGAATAAAGGATTGTCGAATCGAATCAATTTGTTGAATTTAAGGACGCTCGGAGAAATTTTCGGGCATTTCCCTGTCGGCGGTCAGTAACAGTGCCACGGTCGTCAGCGCAATCGCAGCGGTTTCGATTCGAAGAATCTGTCGTCCGATGCGAAGTCCAACGGCCCGGGCTTGTTTCATCGTTTCGATTTCGGCGGGAGTAAATCCTCCTTCCGGGCCGACCAGAACAATCACACGTCCGGATTTTGAGAACGGCTGGGAGATGACAGGATGCTGAGCCGGAGCGGTATCGCCGAAAATAATCAGATCGTCGTCCGTCAGGGTGCGAATAAAGTCCATTAACCGGACTGGAGGAGCAACTTTCGGCAAATAATGGCTTTTACATTGTTTACAGGCTTCGATGATCCATCGTTCCCATTTTTCAGGACGAAATTGCTCTCGCACAGAGCTTCGTTCGGAAATTATGGGCGCAAAAACACTCACGCCGAGTTCCGTTCCCATTCGCACCAGGATTTCCTGATGGGCAAATTTGGGAATCGCCGTCGCCAGGACCACTTGAGGGGCAGGCTCGGGGGCGAATTGAATATTTTCTATGTGAAGCAGAATCTCCGCTTTGCCCAGCCGATCGACCCTTGCCAATGCGATTTGCCCTTTGCCGTCGAAAAGCTCCACCTCGTCGCCCGGGGAGAGCCGAAGAACGTTTCGTCCATGATGGGCTTCAGGTCCAGTCAGGCGAACCTGGCCCATAGTGAAATCCGTGCAAAAAAGACGTCTGGTCATGATCCTGTCGATTCCTCAAGTCTGATGTCAATCCGTTCGATACTATCATTATAAGACTTTGACCCAGGATTAACAGGACATTCACGTTGACGTCACAAGACAAGGCAAATCCTGAGCTTTCACCGGTTGAAAATATCAATATCGACAGTTTGCTCACTCAGGTGGGTGAAATGAGCAGCCGGGTGGAGAATCTGATAGCCAGCAACAAGCTGGGCGATAAAAGTTCGCCTGCGTCGGGATCGTCCGATAATATGGTTTCGGATACGGTTTCAGATACGGAGACGCCCCCGGCCGCTGAAATTTCTGAGAAGGAAAAGTCACCGGCGGAATCTGAACTCGATCAGGTCGATGATCTTAAACGTCTGGATGAACTGACCGAAGATAAAGCTCAAACGATCAAAGAGAACTGGGAACAGTCTGAATCACAGGAATCACAACCGGACGAAACGGAAACCGCCGAATCTTCCAGCCCGGAGCATGAGCCTGAGGCCGGCAAAGAGATTGTTATCGACGAGCATGTCGATTCTCTGGCGGAAAATGAAATCAATCAGATGTTGAATCGGTTGGGGAAACCTTCCGACGATTTTCCCGACAAAACAGACGAAACAACGGATGAAGATCAGATCCCGGTGTCGGAAATATTTCCACCGGCGGTCTGTAAATTACTTTCGGTTCTTTACGTCGTCAATTATCCTTTTATCTGGATTCCTGCTTCGGCTCGCGAGTGCCTGGGATATATCGGGATCGGCATATTGCTTTTTGCCTTGGGTTTATGGGCTGTCGCGGGTATATTTTATAAAAGTTTCTGAGTGGTTGGCACCTTAACGTCGGGGCGGCGGGCAGAGATCAAAGAGGAAATGATATGTTTTTTCGATTTACAACAACCGGATTCAAGCGTTTGCAAACTCTGTTGCTGATTTTGGCGTGTTTGATTCCCCTGGGAACCGCGGGATGCGGATTGGACCTTTTTGCGCTGCTTTCCGATATCACCCAGTCTGAAAAAGTCGCCTACGAGGTTTTCGAGCTGACCAACCAGGAACGTGCCAAAGCAGGGCTGCCTGCCCTTACCTGGAACGATAATCTTGCAAAGGCGGCGGAAGCACATTGTCAGGATATGATCGATCGGAATTATTTCGCGCACAATACTCCGGAAAACCTCACTCCCGGCGATCGCGCAACCGTGGCGGGATACAACTGGCTTTGGGTGGGCGAAAATATCGCCGCGGGATATACCACTCCCGAACAGGTGATGCAAGGGTGGATGAACAGCCCCGATCACAAGGAAAATATTCTGCGTATTCAATTCAAGGAACTGGGAGTCGGTGTCAGAGTCAGCCCGGTCGGACGAGTCTATTGGGTGCAGGAATTCGGGACACCCGAATCGGACTAGCCGGGGACCGCATGTGAACGCTTTTTTCGATGATTCCGGGGATATTGTTGTTTTTACTGAAATATGTTAAAATAGCGGCGGGTCAACGGGGCAATAAGATTGTCGTTGAACACAGGGGGAGATTATGGCCAATCGTTTGGGTGAACTTGAGACGGGGAACGTTGCGGTCAGCCGGAATTTTCATTCGCACACGATCCCGGTATATAAACCTACCGTTGAGCAGGCAGAATTTCATCGCGACCTCTGGACTCGGATGGAATTTCAGGGGGTTCCGATTTATGTTCGGTCGGACAAGCCCAACTGGTTTGTTCCCAATGACGCGGGCGATGAGATACTCCGGCAGATGAGCACGGAGAACGGAGTTTGCTCGACGGTATCCACCTTGCGTTTTCTCGAACGTTTGCCTTGCAGCCCGAAGTGGAAGTATCCCGGTCGATCGGCTTGGCTTAAGACCGATGAGCTTAAAGAACTTTGGTTTCATATCACCAATCAGTGCGATCGGCATTGTAGCCATTGTCTTTTTGAATGTACCGTTCCCAACAACGGCATGCTTGGTAAGGAGCGAATTTTTACACTGGCGGACCAGGCGTATCAGGCGGGATGCCGGTTTTTTATGATTACCGGCGGCGAGCCTTTGATGCACCCGGATTTTACTGAAATTGTCGGCGGACTTTTATCCCGTCCGGATTGCCATGTCGCCGTTTTGACCAATGGGTTGTTGATCGAGTCGCATATGGACGCCATCAATCACTGGCCCAGAGAGCGGTTTCACTTGCAGATCAGTCTCGACGGCAATCAAAAGACTCATGACAGTATTCGCGGGCCGGGCGCATTCGACCTGCTGATGAAAAATTTCGCACATTTGCGAAAGAGTGAAATTCCATTAAGCATTTCGATGTGCGTCGAATCCGATAATATGAATGAACTGACCGAGGTGGTCGAAATTGCCGCTCGCGTCGGCGTGTGCAATATTCATTATCTCTGGTACTTTGCCGCCGGCAGGGGCAATGTGTTTGAGCTGGCCGATCCGGAAGAATTGTTTGATCGTCTGGTCCCTGCCTGTAAACGGGCTGAAGAGCTGGGCGTTACAATCGACAACGTTGAGCAAATTTACCGACAGGTGTTCGGTCCGTGCGGTATGATCTATGACGGGAATAACAGCGGATGGGAATCGCTCGCCATCGGTCCGGACGGACATTTGTATCCATCGCCCGCGCTGGTCGGGATGGAGAAACTCAAAACACCGCTCAACGACGATCTTATCCGAGCTTGGCGGCAAAGTCCGGTGCTTGAAGAACTTCGCCAATCTACTATTGCGGAACTTAGCTCACCCATGCTGACGATTCTCGGCGGCGGCGATCAGGATCATAGTTATATTCGTTCGGGTAAGTTCATCGGCTTTGATCCATATTGGAGCTTGTATGAAAAAATTGCATTGTGGCTGATTGCGGAACAAGCCAAAGATCGTCCGTCGTTGGGTCCGCCGAGGCTCAGACTTAAAATGGGCGAAGTCATCGCTCATAACGGATCTCGCCGACAGGTTTCGCTCCGGCATACCAAAAGTCTTTGTGCTGTGGCATCAAAAGGAAAAACGATATTTCTCCATGAACTTTACACTCGCAAACCCCAGGAACAGCCCGAGGTGACGTTTCATACGGTATTATTGCCCGAATCCAGAGTCAGGCACATCCCGGTAGAATATCGACGGCGAAGTTATTGTTTCGCCAGTCCCGCAGGCAACATGGAATTTGGTTTGGGGCAGAAGGTTCTTGAAATCGGAAGCGATACGGGAATCGGCTGTCTGATCGCATCCAAGCAGGTGGGGCCTAACGGTTTTGTGATCGGTGTTGAATCGCAGGACGACCTGCTGGATTGGGCCCAACGGGCTGCGCAAATCGTTGGGAAACGACTCGGATATCACAACGTCGAATTTCATAAAGGTACTGCGGACGACCCCTTGCCGGTAAAAGAGGAATCGATGGATGTGGTCATTCTGAATTGTGCGATCAATCGAGCATACAATAAACGTCGGTTGTTCGAGAATGCGTTTCGTGTCCTTCGTCCGCAAGGCTGTCTGATCATTTCCGACATCATTTGTGACGATGAAAGCGAATCTTTGTTCTGCGCGGAAAATATTTTGTGTGGTCAAAGTCTCGCTTCGGCGTTGACCTCACGCGACATGCTGGGTTTGCTCGATGAAAGCGGTTTTATCTGTCCGGAAATAATCAAATGGGGTTCCTATCGCGTGACGAATTCCTATTCGTTTCATCGCGTGATGCTCGAAGCGCAAAAACCAATGGAACGCGACCGCCGCATTCGAGTTATGTATCGCGGACCTTTTGCCGCGGTGGTCACCTCGAACGGAACGCTGCTGACACCGGGAATTCCTAAAAATGTCACAAGCAATGAAATTGATTCCATAGGTGAAAATATCTTTATTGTTCTATCTTAACGGTAACGACAGCCTGTGGACGAATCCCTTCGCAAGCTCAGGGATCACAGGCGAGGAGACTGAAATCGACAAAACATTAACTATTATAAACATTAATCATATCCTCTATTCGCGTTGTCATTGCCGGGGTTGTTGGTATCGCAAACGCAAGTCGCCCTGGCGAATACGGCGGGAGTATCCTGGCGGTGGAATCGATAGGATTTTCATTTTTTCGATGTACGTGAGATATCGGCGGAAAAAATTTCTTCTCTATTGAAATTTTTCCATTATTTCCTTATATAATTAGTTTTCAGTTAAAATCGGAATTTTCTTGCGCATCAAAACCGGTGCGGAACGGATAACGGTAAAACAATAAATTATGTTTGAAGCATTAACGGACAAATTAAATAATGTCTTTCGCAATCTTTCAGGCCGAGGGAAGATTGATGAAAGTAATGTGCGCGAAGCTCTGGACCAGGTTCGCCGGGCGTTGCTCGAGGCGGACGTCAATCTTGAGGTGGCTCGAAAATTCTGCGACAATTGCTTGCAAAAAGCGTTAGGGCAAGAGGTTATAAACAGCCTGCATCCCGGCCAGGTCATGGTGAAAATTTGTCATGACGAATTGGTTTCGCTCATGGGGCCGGTCGATACACGAATTTATTATGTTCAGCCCGGTCCGACGATCATTTTGATGGCGGGTTTGCAGGGTTCCGGTAAAACGACGACCTGCGCCAAGCTGGCCAAATATATTCTCGGTCAGGGGCGCAAACCTTTGATGGTCGCCTGCGACCTTCAGCGTCCTGCCGCGATCGAACAGTTGAAAGTCCTTGGCGAGCAGATCGGTGTGCCTGTTTACCTTGAAGAAGGTGAAAAGAATCCGGTCAAAGTGGCCCGAAACGGCGTAACAGCCGCCCTCAAGGGTGGGCAGAGCGTTGTGATTCTGGACACAGCCGGTCGATTGCACGTCGATGAAGAGATGATGGGGCAGGTGGCGGATGTTGCCCAAACCGTCAAACCGCACCAGATTTATCTGGTATGCGACGCGATGACAGGTCAGGACGCGGTCAACAGCGCCAAAGTCTTTAATGAACGCCTCGAACTTGACGGTGTTATTTTGACAAAATTCGACTCTGACGCCCGGGGCGGTGCGGCACTTTCGGTTAAGGAAGTTACCGGCAAACCCATCAAATTTATCGGTGTCGGGGAAAAATTAGATAAAATTGAAGAATTTCACCCTGATCGCATGGCCAGCAGAATTCTGGGCATGGGCGATATTGTGACGCTGGTGGAAAAGGCCCAGCAGCAATTTGACGCCAAGGAAATGGAAAAGACCCAGGCGAAAATGGCCAAGGGGTCCTTTACGTTAGAAGATTTTCTGGGTCAGCTTCGTTCGATGAAGAAAATGGGGTCGATGAAAGACATTTTGAAGATGATTCCGGGGCTTGGTTCGCAACTCCCTGCGGATATTGATGATGGGGAAATGCACCGGATGGAGGCGATCATCCTTTCCATGACGAAAAAGGAACGGCGGAACCCGGATTTGATCGACGGCTCGCGTCGCAGGCGCATTGCCAAGGGTTCGGGCGCCGCGCCGGAAGATGTTTCGGGGCTGGTCAAGAGTTTTGTCCAGATGCGTTCGATGATGAAGCAGATGGCGAACTTAAGTTTCATGGATCGTATGCGGTTAGGCTCAAATTTGAGTAAAGGCGCATTAATGACTGGAAAAATGCCGAAGATTTCGGTACAATCGTCGAGATTGTCTTCGCGTGATAAGCTTCTCAAGCGAAGAAACCGTAAAAAAAATCGGTAACGAGGAAAACTGGAGATCATCGATCTGTAAGAGATGACTGCTGGAATCATATATTGTTTTGATTGAATTGGAGGATATCAGTGTCAGTTAAATTAAGGTTAAAACGGTTTGGTCGACGAAATCGGGCCGCTTATCGCGTCAATGCCATCGATAGTCGAACTCCACGTGACGGGCGTGTGATCGAAGAACTCGGTTCCTATGATCCGATTACCAAAGACTCAACCAAGCAGTTTGTGTTCAATCGCGAACGCGTTGAATACTGGCTTAGCATGGGAGCGGTTCCGAGCGATACCGTCAAGAGCTTGTTGATCAGGGCCGGTGTTCCGGTTAAAACCAAAAAATAACGGATTCAATCAAACGCCATTCATAGTTCGTAGTTCCTGGTACGTACTGAGAACTATGAATAACGAACTATGACGTAAAATGCGAATTGACGTTTTAACATTATTTCCACAGCAGATCGATGACTTTTTAAAGTACAGCATCATCGGGCGTGCCCGTGAAGCGAAACTGGTCGAGATTGTTTGTACGAATTTTCGCGATTTCAGCAAAGACAAGCACCGG
This sequence comes from Phycisphaerae bacterium, assembly GCA_012514125.1. Classification (GTDB taxonomy): domain Bacteria; phylum Planctomycetota; class Phycisphaerae; order JAAYCJ01; family JAAYCJ01; genus JAAZAW01. Next base: position 10,291 of record JAAZAW010000263.1, read on the forward strand.
AAGGTTGATGATTCACCTTTTGGCGGCGGGCCGGGAATGGTGCTTCGGCCCGAACCGATTTTTGATGCGGTTGAAGCGGTGGAATCCTGGGATTCCAGGCCGGCGAGACGAATTTTGCTGACTCCGCAGGGTAAAATTCTTAATCAGGTTATTGTTAAAGAGTTGGCTTTGTGTCCGCGGCTTTTGCTGATCGCGGGACATTACGAAGGTTTTGATGAGCGGATTCGAATAGGACTTGAACCGATGGAGATTTCCGTCGGTAATTTTGTTTTATCCGGCGGCGAACCAGCGGCGGTTTGTCTGATTGACGCGGTGATTCGATATTTGCCCGGTGCGCTGGGGCATGAGCAGGCAACGGCGGAAGAGTCTTTCAGTGAGAACCTGTTGGAGTATCCCCAGTACACCAAGCCGAGGGAATATCGTGGGATGGCGGTTCCGGAGATACTCATTTCGGGTCATCACGCGAAAATCGAGGTTTGGCGGAAAGAGCAGGCGACGAAAAGAACGCAATTACGCCGCCCTGATTTGCTTGATAATGCGGAAGAAAAATAATATAATGAGGGTTTCCCTGAATTGGGATCCTGAAATCGGATGTGCGTATCTTGCCGATCGGATATGCGATAACATTAATTGATCGATATATTTTAGATAGATAGTTTGGGCTTGAAGGAGATCCTGACGTGATCAAAGCTGAGTTAGCTACAGTAGAAAAAACGTTTCTGACACACCGGCCTGAGGGTGACGATTTTCATGTCGGTGATACGGTGGATGTTTACGTGAAAATCAAAGAAGGCGACCGCGAACGCCTCCAGGTTTTCAACGGTGTGGTCATTGCTCGCAGCGGGCGCGGTGCCAATGAAATGTTTACCGTTCGACGTATTGTCAACGAAGAAGGTGTCGAGCGAAGCTGGCCTTTGTTGTGTCCGAGCATCAGCAAGATCGATGTTCGCCGTCGCGGCAAGGTTCGTCGTGCGAAACTTTACTACCTGCGTGATCGCAAGGGTAAAGCGACCAAGGTTCGCGAGTTGCGTACCGTCAAGGTTGCCCCGGAAGTGAAGTAATTCTTTCGGACTCGCCAATCGTTTGCTATTCACGGCAGGTACGACGTTTGTCGTGCCTGCTTTTTTTTGATTTCCATGAACATCCGAACGAAAACAGGATCATCCTAAAAATGATCGCTAGCGTGAGGAGGCGGATTTGAAAGATATTCTGCCGGCATTATGGCGACGATTTTGGCAAGTGGACGCTACGACGATGTCCCATGCACAATTCGGGCGATGGGCGGAAAAACAGGCAGAAAGATTTCTTCACAAAAAAGGATTCAAACTTCTTGCCCGAAATTTTCGTGCCCGTCGAGGCGAGCTGGACCTGGTAGCCCTTGATGGGCAGGAAGTCGTCTTCGTGGAAGTCAAGGCGGTTCGTAATCCGGACGCGGAACCGCAACTTAAGGTGGATGCGCGTAAACGAAGGTGCCTGGCCGCCGCTGCTCGATTCTTTATCGCGAAAAATCAGTTAATCGATAATCCGGCACGATTCGACATCATCACGATCAAACTGGATGAAACCGGACACAAACAAATTGAACACGAGCCAAACGCTTTTCAGATAAAATAAACACGATGCTTATCGATACACACGCACATTTGACCTATCCGCCGCTTTCGGATGAAACCGATCAGATTATCGCCCGCGCGCAACAAGCCGGCGTGATGCGAATTCTGACCGTCGGCACATCGCCTGAGGATAGCCGATCGGCTGTTGCGCTGGCAGAAAAATATGAGAATGTTTTTGCCATTGTCGGCATTCATCCCAATGACGCCAATGCCTATCCATCCCTGGACGAACTGCGTCCGCTGCTTTTAAGTCCAAAAGTATTGGCGTTGGGTGAAACAGGGTTGGATTATCACCATTCGGACGCGGATCATGAAAATCAGCATCGCCTTTTCATACAGCACATCGAACTTGCTCGCGAAACCCATCTGCCGTTGATTGTTCATTGCCGAGAGGCGTTTGACGATACGCTGAGCATCCTTGGCACTTCAGGCCGCGAGGCCAGAGGCGTCTTCCATTGCTTTTCAGGCACACCTGAACAAGCGACATTTTTAATTGAGCAGGGTTGGCTGATTTCTTTTTCCGGTACGGTGACTTTCAAAACGCTCAAGAGGTTCGCCGCAGTGCTCTTGCGGTCGGCCCGGATCATATCCTTGTCGAAACCGATTGTCCATTTTTGTCGCCCGAACCGGTGCGAAAGATTCGTCCGAATGAACCCGCTTTTGTGGCCCATACCGCCAGGTTTTTGGCGGATCTGTTTGGGTTGCCGCTGGAATGTTTTTCGGAAAAAACGTTCCAAAACGCTCAAAAAGTTTTCGGCCCGAAATTGATCTGAATATAAAATATTGAAATCTGCATAAAAAAGCCTGAAATCTCGGGTGTGAAAGTATGGACATTTCCAAAAGTCTATGTTAAAATTATTCACTCGACGATAGGTCGGGGACGTAGCTCAGTTGGTAGAGCAACGCACTTTTAATGCGTAGGTCCTGGGTTCGAGCCCCAGCGTCCTCATTTTAACCGTTTTATTTCTTTGTCCGGGCCCCACAAGTCAGATCGATCAATCGTTTCGCTTCAATCAGCCCCTGGGCAACACCGAAAGTCGGCTCTTCCATGCCTTCAAATTCCAGGCTCAGCCAGCTCTTGTAACCTGCCTTTTTCAACAGCTTCAGGCACGAAAGCAAATCGACGTTCCCATGTCCGATGATCGCTCCGCGAAGAGCGATGTCGGTGGGAGTGGCAAACCAGCCTGTCGAGGGCATCTGTTTTTTGGGTTTTACGTGGAAATCTTTGATATGGGCATGGATGGCATATTTGGCCAGCGTCGCCACTGCTTTGACCGGATCGGCATTCACACACAAAAAGTTTCCAAGATCGATCGTCAGGCCATAGTTTGGATGATTCACGGTCTGGATCAACTTTTCAACGCGATCCGGCGCTTGCATGTAAAAACCATGATTTTCCAGCGTCGTTCGAACGCCCAGCGACTGCCCGAAATCGGCAATGTCACGGATGGCCGGAACCACCCGTTTTAAAACGGTATTGAGCGTTTTAGGCCCCTTCCAGTTTTCGGGAAACCCGTACATGACATCGTGGCGCATATTGCCCACGCCCAGCGTGGCGGCGACTTCGACTTGTTTTTTTGTTTTTTCAATTTCATTTCGCTGGGATTTTTCATCAGGCTGGAAAAGATTCGCGCCGGTGCAATAACCGACAATCGTAAGCCCTTTGTCGTCACAACGTTTTCGAACCGCTTTGGCTTTGCGGATCGGGTCCTCACCTTCCTTGAGATTGAGTCCTGAAAACTCAATCCCCTCAGCATGATTGGCAATCCAGTCGATCGCCTGGTTGAGTTTTTTGTTGTTTTCACGCATCCACCGAGAAAGACTATAGCTGCTGACCGATAACCGCATTGCCGGCTCCTTAAAATAATGCCTTTTACGTCTGTATATACTAAAACAGTTACGCTAAAGGAATTTTAAAGAGCTGTCAAGTCTTTCAACAAAAATAACTCCGGTTATCCTGTGATCTCGAAGTTTCCCCACGGCCAAACCGCCAGGAACAATATCATAATCAGCGGCAGGGCTAGTACGCTGCAAGGCGCATCGTCGATTGGTTTGGCTGTATTATCGATGGCTGTATCCAAAACTTCGGTAAAATCCGCACTCCTGTCGATTGCCTCGCTCACGGGTATTCCATGTCCGTAGTTCGCGGCAAAAATACCAAGGTCCCCGATATCCACCATTCCATCCTGATTAAAATCCGCCGTTGCCCAATCCGCCCCGATCATCGTTCCGTAGTTGGCCGCCAATATGCCCAGATCGCCCACATTGACCATTCCGTCAAGATTGGCATCGCCCGGAATCGGCTCATGCAGACTGCCCCCCTGCCCGATGTTATAATGAAACTTAGGCCAGGGAGTATCTGCCAGCCCGCCCAACCCTTCAAGTGCATAAAAGTTTCGATCCTTGGAACCGATATAAACCGTTCCATCCTCACCAATGGTCGGTGACGCATCCATCGCCCCTGCCGTCACGAACGACCATCGCAAATTTCCATCCGGCTCAACAGCATAGAGCGTCCCGTCCATCGAAGAAATGTAAATCACACCGTCCGATCGAATCGCCGGCGAGGCATGGATTTCTCTCTGGGTCGAAAACGTCCATTTCGGTGTGCCGTCGGGGTGGATCGCATGAAGTTTCTTATCCGCAGACCCCACATAGATCGTCCCATCCGACGCAATCGCCGCGGAAGAATCGATATACCCGCCCGTCAGGTAAAACCACTTCAAACTGCCGTCAGGATTCAGCGCATAAAGTTTTCGGTCGCCCGAACCGATATAAATCGTACCGTCGGCTCCGATCGCCGCGGTTGTTTCGACGTAGTTACCGGTCAGGAACGTCCATTTGAGCGTTCCATCCGAATTCACCGCATAAACATTTTTATCCACCGAACCGAAATAGACCACTCCATCCGCTCCGACCGCCGGCGAGGAATAATTGTAGCTTCCATTGACCGTTTTGACATATTCCCATTTAAGATTTCCATCGGTGCCGACGGCGATCAGTTTCCCATCGATATGAATATAAATGCATCCATCGCGGCCGATTGCCGGTGAAGATAAAACCGGTTTTCCCGTATCATACGACCATTTCAAGTTGCCGTCGGGGCCAATCGCGTGAAGCCTGCCGTTGCCCGCCCCCACATAGATCGTTCCATCGTGTCCCACCATGGGCGAAGAAAAAATCCAGCCGCCCGCCGCAAACGTCCATCGCGTTGTTCCATCCGGATTGAACGCATAGAGTTTCTGATCATACGAGCCGACATAAATCGTTCCGTCCCTGCCGATAGCCGCCGAAGAATCGATCACATTGCCGGTCGTATACGACCATTTCGAGGTTCCTTCCGCAAGTTCCCCCAATGCCATTGCAACATTCGACAATTCAACCGCCCCACACACAAAAACCAAAAAATGCCACATCCATACAGAAATTGGAGCATAGAATTTTCGCCACATTAAAATTCTCCCCACTCTGGTATTAAAAAGACATCGCCATTGAGTCCCCGATTGAACAAGCGATACTGTACAATAGATTTTCAGACAGGTCAAGAGGTACTTTTCAACCGATGGGCCTTCAACTGCTCTCTCAGATATGATTGCTTGGGCATAGACTATAGAGGGGACAGACGGCGTGATTGGGTTTTCGGGCGGTGCAGATTTCTCGACCCAGAAGAATAATCGCATGGCTGAAATAAGCCCAGTCTTTTTTGGGGACCAATTCCATCAATTCTTTTTCGATTTTGACGGCGTCTTTGGAATTGTCGGTCGAAGTGATCAGCCCCAGCCGCAGGGCGACCCTGCCGACATGGGTATCGACGGCGATGCCTTCGTTTATCCCGCAGGCCGTGCCGAGAACGACGTTGGCGGTTTTCCGGGCGACACCGGGAAGTGTGATAAGGTCCTGCATTGTTTGGGGAACCTTGCCGTTGAATTTTTCGCAGATGGCTTTACAGGCACCGATGATGGATTTTGCTTTCTGGCGGAAAAAGCCTGTCGAACGGATGTCCTGTTGCAGTTCGGTTTCGTCGGCGGCGGCGAAATCGCAGGCGGAGCGATATTTTTTGAAAAGGTCTTTGGTGACGATGTTGACGCGCTGGTCGGTGCACTGGGCGGAGAGAATCGTTGCGACTAAAAGTTCGAGTGGGTCGGTCCAGTCAAGGGAACAGGTGGCGTGGGGATATTTTTTCTTAAGGTGTTTTAAAATTTCACGAGTGCGAAGTTGACGGGCTTGTACGGTTTCGTCGGACATTGTTGAATTTCTCCAATTCCAAAATACAAGATCACCTGTGAGCCGAGTCGCTTTGACGAGAAATCGGTTCGATGGTGATATACAACGTGCCTTTGTACGATCTGAGGTCTTTGACCTTGAAATCGTAATTGCTGTTTGGATATCGGAACCGATTGGGAAATTGGCCGTCGGTAAGGATTCGATCGAAGACGGGCCAGTATTTTTCGAGATGATCGCCGAATTTGGCGAGCCGTTTTTTGAGTGTGTCGCGTGGAATCGGGACCATGCCGATGCGGGCATCGAAGTCTTCGAGGATCAGCCAATTGTCAAGGGCCAGGATTTTGATCTGAACACCGGCGAAGACTTTTTTTCCGTCCTGTTCGACGATGGCACCGGCTTTGAAATAATCGTCTTCGAACTTGACGGCGGGGGTTTCGACATTTGAGGGGATGATACCTTTAAGACCCGGATCGATGTATTCCAGACCGGCGATAAGTTTATTGATCTGGGTGTCGGTAATGGCAAATTCGAAGGTTTCGGGATGCTGCATTCGGTTATTGAACGTCGTCGTGATGGCAGTGAAATCGTCGCGAAGTTTTTGTTGCTCGGTAATGGAGACATAGGTGGGTTGATACCATTCGGGCACGTAAACAAGCGCGAAATACCCAACAATGAGCAGGGCGAAAAAAGCGACGATACCGGAGAGTATGATGATTTTTGTTTTTGTTTTCATGGGAAATTTATTTATCGGGATAAACGGTGTTTCCATGGCAATCGTATGCGACAACGACGGGGAAATCTTCGACGATGAGTTCACGGATGGCTTCGGTGCCGAGGTCTTCATAGGCGAGGATTTTGGCACTTTTGACAGCTTTTCCGAGAATAGCGCCGAGGCCGCCGACTGCGGCGAAATGGACGGCGTGATATTTGATCAGGGATTCGACAACCTTTGGACCGCGATAGCCCTTTCCGATCATACCGCGAAGTCCCATCGCCAGAAGCCTGGGGGAATATTTATCCATGCGTGAACTGGTCGTGGGCCCTGCGGAACCGATGGGACGTCCCGGACGCGCGGGGGTTGGACCGACAAAATAAATCACCTGGTCTTTTAAATCGACCGGCAAGGGTTCGTTTCGATCGAGAAGGTCGCAAAGCCGTTTATGTGCGGCGTCGCGGGCGCTGAGCAAACGACCGGTCAGAAGAATTTGCTGTCCGGCTTGCAGAGAATCCGCCACTGAAGCATCGAAAGGTACTTTTAAACGAATAATTTCACTCAAGTTCTATCCCCGTGGGCAAAAATTTCTCAGCCAGTTCGATTGCCTTGAGCTGGCCTTTGGCTTTATTGATGGTTTCCTGATATTCACTTTCCGGCACAGAGTCGGCAACGAGTCCCGCGCCGACTTGCACATAGGCGGTTTCACCCTGGATCACCAGTGTTCGCAGCGCGATGCAGGTATCCATATTTCCTGAAAAATCGAAATAGCCGATCGCACCGGCGTAAGGGCCTCGTTTGGTCGGTTCCAGTTCGTCGATGATTTCCATGGCCCGAACTTTCGGCGCGCCGCTGACGGTTCCGACGGGAAGCGTCGAACGCAGGGCATCGAAGGCGGTCATGCCCGGAGCGAGCTTACCCAGGACATTCGAACTGATGTGCATGACGTGGCTGTAGCGTTCGACCGTCATGGCTTCGGTGACTTTGACCGAGCCAAGTTCGGAAACTTTTCCGACGTCGTTTCGGCCAAGGTCCACGAGCATGATGTGCTCGGCTCGTTCTTTGGGATCGGCGAGAAGTTCCTGCTCAAGGGCGAGGTCTTCTTGTTCGGTCTTGCCTCGCGGACGAGTGCCTGCGAGAGGTCGATTGGTGATGATACCGTTTTCGACACGACACATGATTTCCGGACTCGAGCCTACGAGCGTGCAGGCGGGCGTTTTGAGGTGGAACATGAAAGGCGATGGATTCACGACGCGCAAGGCACGATAAATATTAAATGGATCCGCCGATGTCTCGACGCTGAGCCGTTGGGAAAGGACAATCTGGAAAATATCACCGGCGTAGATGTATTCTTTGCAGAGTTCGACCGCTTTCTTGAAATCTTCCTTTTTGAAACTGCTGGAAAATTCCAGCTTGGGTTCAGCGACGACATCGATGGGCGTCAGCGGAATTTCCATCGGCTTGGAAAGTTGTTTTACCAGATATTCGATTCGTTCGACCGCGTGATCGTAGGCGGCTCGAGTGTCGTTTTGGACAAAGGCGTTGGAGACGATCTTGACGGTTTTACTGACATGATCGAAAACCACCATATCGCGATACAGGCCAAAGGCCAGGTCCGGCAGATTTCGATCGTCGGTCGGCACGTTAGGCAGATGTTCGTAATATCGAACCATGTCGTAACCGGCGTATCCCATCAGGCCGCCGAGAAATCGCGGCAGACCCGGCAGATGCGCGGGTTTGTACGGGGCGAGAATCTGCTCCATCACTTTAAGCGGATCGTCGGATTGCCGGTGTTCGATTTTACCATCGCGGATGATTTTAATCTCGCGTCCTCGAGCTTCGAAGATCAGTGTCGGATCGCAGGAGAGAAACGAGTATCGTGCGATTTTTTCTCCGCCAATAACGCTTTCGAGCAAAAACGAATAATCGCTCTTGCCGGAAATTCGCGCATAGGCGCTGACGGGCGTGAGGTTGTCCGAAAGTATCTGACAGAAAACAGGAATGACGTTCGAAGATGACGCTGCAAGTTTACAGAAACTTTCGTAATCGGGATACATTTTTAATGCTGCCATGCTTGAGTCCTGATTATCGTCTTTTATTATTCGAAAGAAACTTATCGGCCGAACCAAAACAAAACGGTCGATTATCCATCTTTGCTGTCAATATCGGGAAAAACATCTGCTTTGCAGACCGGATTATTTTACCATGTTTTCCTTCAACTCGACAATTGAAAATTGACAATCGACCGTTTGAAAACATCTACAACTCTTAAGCCTTCGCGGGAGCGTTTTCCACCAGTTCGAGAGTGTCGCGCGCGATGGCAAGTTCTTCATTCGTCGGAATAACGAGGATTTTGATCTTGCTGTCGTCGGATTGAATCTCGGCCCCTTCTTCGGGAAGCTTGAGATGTGAATTTTTCTGTAAATCCAGTTTGATGCCGACGTGTTCAAGGTCCGACATGATCATCTCGCGCATTCGCCAGGCGTTTTCACCAATACCGCCGGTGAAAACCAGAGCATCGAGATTCGGCACCTGAAGCAGATACGCGCCGAGATATTTTTTCACTCGACGAGCCAGCATTTTGAGCGCCAAAGCCGCCCGTTCATTTCCGCCATCCGCAGCGGTAAAGACATCCCGCAGATCGCCCGATACACCCGAGACGCCCAGAAGACCGCTCTTTTTCTCAATGATGGTTCGAATTTCATCGAGCGACGCGTTTGTCTTGCTCTCGTAATAAAAGAGGGCGGCAGGGTCGATATCGCCGCATCGCGTTCCCATCATCAGACCTTCCAGCGGCGTCAAACCCATCGAGGTATCGACGGCCTTGCCGTTGCGAACCGCCGTCATCGAACTGCCGTTGCCCAGGTGCATCGTAATGAGGTTCACCTCGTTTTTCGGTTTTTTCAGATAGGCAGCGGCCTGCTGAGTGATGAAACGATGGCTTGTGCCGTGGAAACCATATCGGCGAATACGATATTTTTCATACCATTCATAAGGAAACGCATAAAGGAAGGCTTCGGGGGCCAGTGTCTGGAAAAACGCGGTATCGAAAACCGCCACCTGGGGCAGATCGGGAAAAATTTCTTTACAGGCTTTGATCCCCGCGAGATTGGCAGGATTGTGCAAAGGTCCAAGCTCGCTGCAACGGTCGATTTCCCGAATCACGTCGCTGTCGATGATGACACTTTCCTGATAGGCTTCGGCGGCGTGCAAAACCCGGTGGCCGATGCCCGCCAGGTCGCCGTTGATCAGATGATGCGAGTGAAGCTGCTCTGAAATATCCGCAATACCGGTTTTGTAATCCCTGATGGGTTTAACCGCTGAAACTTTTTCAGAATTAAACTGATGGGTAACTTTCGCATCGTCAGAACCGACACGCTCGACCAGCCCCTTGGCCAACTCCTCATGCCGACCCGAATTGTCGATTTCAAAAAGCCGATACTTGATCGACGAGCTTCCGCAATTAATCACTAAAATTTTCATATTTCAAAATCATCCCTGGATGAAAAAGTTTTTTCGTGTCCTGTCGACGCCGTTAAAGTCCCTGCGGAACACCGGCCCCTTTGGGGTCCAGACCGCGAGCAATTTTCCGTTCCACCGCCTGAAGCGCGGTAATGCAGGCGACATCGGAGATATCCTGCCATTTACACCCGCGAGACAGATCGTTGACCGGAACGTTTAATCCCTGCAAAACCGGACCAATGGCCCGGGCGCCTGCGAAGCGTTCGGTAAGTTTATAGCCGATATTACCGGCATCGAGGTCCGGGAAAACCAACACATTCGCCTTACCCGCCACGGTGGACGTCGGAGCCTTTTTGGAACCGACTTCCGGAATGATGGCGGCGTCAAGCTGCATTTCCCCATCCCCCTTCAGCCCCGTGTCGCGATCCCGGAAAATTTTAACCGCGGCCCGAACTTTTTCCACCTTCGGATGTTCCGCCGAACCATAGGTCGAAAAACTCAAAAATGCGATCAAGGGTTCTGCGTTTAAAAGCATTTTACAATGCGACGCAGACGCCACCGCGATATCGACAAGTTGATCGGGGGTCGGATCGGGCACCACGCCGCCGTCGGCGAAAATAAATGCGCCGTCAACACCGAGGTCCTTACGCGGAGTCACCATCAGGAAGAAACTTGAAACCGTCTTCAATCCTTCAGCCAAGCCGATACAAAATAACCCCGATTGAATCACTCGCGAAGTCGGTGAAAGTGAACCGGCGACCATTCCGTCAGCCAGACCTGCCCGGACCATCGAAGCGCCGAAAAACAATTGTTCTTTCATCGTGGTAAGGGCTTGATCTTTGGTCATGCCTCGGTGTTTGCGACGCTCGTAGAGCATATCGGCGAATTTCTCGCGCATCGGACTTTCGGCAGGATCGACCGCCAAGGCTCGGTCGATGTTCAGGGAAAGCTCCTGGGCTCGCTTTGAAATCTGATCTTTGGGACCCAGTAAAACAATGTTGGCTGTTTCATCCTTTAGAAGATCGTCCGCGGCGTACAGTACCCTATCGTCCTGCGGTTCGGCCAGAACGATAGTTTGCTGAGCTTTGCGGGCGCGTTGCCGGATCTCGGCAAGAAGCGTTGCCCCCAGGGGTTCGCTACCGGTGTTCACCGATGAGGATACCGCCGGGTTCTGCCCGTTGGAACTCATAAAAAACCTCCGTTAATTTGAGAAAAAAACTTTTAAGTAGAACGGCCCAACCATAAAGCTGAGCTAAACACTTGATTTTATAAACGCCGACCCGGAATTGCAATCTTCGGATATTATTTTTGATGATTCATTAAAAAAATCGAACGGCGGTAATGGCCGTTCGATTTAAAATTAATTACATTATTCAAATCAAGCCGATTTCGACGATCCATCTCAACGCTTAAAAAGCATATCGGCATAGGTCGGCAAGGGCCAAAATTGGGCGTCCACAATGGTTTCCAGCGCGTCGGCTGCGTCGCGAACCTTGTTCATCGCGGGAATCACCTTATCGCGAATGGCCAAGGCGTGTTTGCGGATATCGCCCGTCCCGTTGGATTCAGCGTAGACTTTTTCCAGGTGATTGATCGCCGCTTGCAATTGATCGAGCCATTCGGTCACGCTGCTGAGATTCTCAACCCCTGCCGCACTGCCTGCGCCCGCCGTTTTGATCGCACTGATGCTCGAAGCCAGTGAACCGGCATATTGAATAACCGAAGGAACAATCTGACGTTTGGCCATGTGAAGCGTGGTCTTGGCTTCGATACCGATCGTCTTGACATAATTTTCCAACAAAATTTCCACGCGGGCAGACAATTCTTTTTCGGACAGAACCTTGTGCTTTTTAAATAAATCGATATTGTCCTTCTCGAGAATCGTCAATAAACTTTCAACCGTGTTATTAATGTTCGGCAGACCGCGTCGTTCCGCCTCTTTCGCCCATTCCTCGGTATAATTATCGCCGTTGAAAATAATCCGTGAATGTTCGCGGGCAATCCGTTTGAAAATCTTTTGCGTCGCGGTTTGCACATCTTTGGCCGCTTCAATCTCATCGGCAAATTCCCGCAAAATCTCCGCGATGATCGTGTTAAGGACAAAATTCGGTCCCGACGTCGAAAGCGACGACCCCGGCATGCGAAATTCGAACTTGTTTCCCGTAAACGCAAACGGACTGGTCCGGTTGCGGTCGGTCGTATCCTTCGGCAACGGTGGAAGCATCGACGCGAGCTTGATCTCGCCGCCGGCTTTGGAGGTTTTCGCGCCACCGTCGTTAAGCTGTTGGAAAATGTCCGTAAGCTGATCGCCCAGGAAGATACTGATGATCGCGGGCGGGGCTTCATTAGCGCCCAGACGATGATCGTTGCCCGCCGAAGCCACCGACGCGCGAAGAAGCTTGGCGTACGTATCGACCCCGCGAATAATCGCGCAAAGGAACATCAAAAAGACGGCGTTCGAATGAGGCGTATTGCCCGGTTCAAGCAAATTAATACCGTCGTCCGTCACCATCGACCAGTTGTTGTGTTTGCCCGAACCGTTCACGCCTCGGAAGGGTTTTTCATGGAGCAGGCAAACAAATCCATGTTGAAGCGCGATGTTTTGCAGTGTCTCCATCGTCAACTGATTCCAGTCGGTCGCGATATTCACAGTGGCAAAGATCGGAGCCAACTCATATTGAGCAGGGGAAACTTCGTTGTGCTGCGTCTTGGCGGAAATGCCCAGCTTCCAGAGCGCAATGTTCAGATCGTGCATGAACGAACCAATGCGATCATGAAGCGAACCGAAATATTGATCCTCCATTTCCTGCCCCTTCGGACTTGGAGCGCCGAAAAGCGTTCTGCCCGTCAGCAGTAAATCGAGTCGATCTTCCACGAATTTACTGTCCACCAGAAAATATTCCTGTTCGGCCCCGAGCGTTGGAATCACATGCTCCGAGGTGGTGTTGCCCATCAGCCGAAGAATACGCACAGCCTGCTTGCAAAGAGCGTCCATCGAGCGAAGTAACGGTGTTTTCTTATCCAGCGCTTCGGACGTATAGGAACAAAACGCACAGGGAATAAACAGCGTCGTGTTCTCCCCGTCTTTTTTGATGAAAACAGGCGAGGTGCAATCCCAGGCGGTATAGCCCCGAGCTTCAAACGTCGCACGCAAACCGCCCGAGGGAAATGACGAAGCGTCGGGTTCCCCTTTGATGAGTTCCTTGCCGCTGAACTCCATAATCACCGAACCGTCCTGTGTCGGCGAAATAAAGGAATCGTGTTTTTCCGCGGTGACACCGGTCATCGGCTGAAACCAGTGGCAATAATGCGTCGCACCTTTCTCGATCGCCCAGTCCTTCATGGCGTTGGCCATCACATCCGCGACGGCAGGGTCCAGAGGACATTTCCCTTCAAGCGTCTGCCGAAAAGCTTGGTATATATTCTTCGGCAACCGTTCCCGCATCACTTTGTCATTAAAAACGTTCAAACCAAAAATATCGGTAATTCCACAACATTCATTCGATGATGAATTCATAAGGTTAAAAACTCCTGATTTTCAAAATTTTCATTTCATCTGTCTTTTACTGCATCTGTAACAGCAACGTATCACACATATAACTAGCAACTTCCATGCCAATCAAATATTTGGACACCTATCCCATTACAATAAAAGGTCTTACATCAATTCCGCCCAATCGAACGGCTATTGTTTTTTATATACAATTTTGTAAAATATCAACCCGTTATTACAAATTTGTAAAATTCGCAAATTCGAAGGCGTTCCGATCGTCACGAGTTGGATGAAAATATCGATTGGCAATAAGAACGAAGGGTTGGCGTTCTCCCCAGAGTCTCACGCAACATGTAATTCAAAACATCAAACGCCAACGATGCCGATTGAAGATCATGGGTTTTATTGAGCAGATAAGACCAGGCCCGAGGGTCCAGACGCATTTTTTCCACAATGCCGACTTCGCAATTCCGGCAAACCACTCCACCGCTTGAAGCACTAAAATAAAGCGGCTCCGCCGACGTCACCCCTCGACGACACACCACGCACGATTCGATTTCAGGCCGATAACCGATCAGCACCAGCAATCGCTTCAATGCCCGTATAAGAATATTCGCCAGCACACGATTATTGTCCGCGGCAGCAATCCGATCGATCGCCGCGGAGAGGACTCGGAATATCTCCCCGACAGGCTCAAGCTCCTGCGTGGCCATATTCACCAGTTCTACTAAATACAATACCGCATACCACTTGCGAATATCGTTACGAATGGCCGGATAAGGCCTGCCCGGTACAAACTCTCGAAGCAGACTCAAACCCTCTCGATTTAAAAGAATACTCGCCTGCCCGCCGTCAAGCAGATCGATCCCCCCTGCCGTTTTCCCACGTGGGCGTTTGACTCCTTTCGCCATCAATGAAATCTTGCCATGATGTCTCGACAAAACGACCAGAACCAGCGACGTCTCGGAAAACTCACGTCGGGTCAGACAAATGATCTCATCCTGAATAATTTCCTTCTGCGGCATCGCGCTTCACATTTAGTTAAAAATTAAAAGTTGTTTCGGATCGTCATCTTCCAACTTTTAACTTTAACCCCAATCACCGCCCATGCTGTTAATATTTCCTACTGCCGTTCTTCTCTCGCCAATATCGAAACAGCTCGATCGCCTCTTCGCGTAAAACATCCCCCACCAGTTCCACCGAAGACCGCCCTATTTCCTTCATCCTCTGATTGGAAATCTCAAGCTCGTGAAATCCGATTTCTTTCGCATCCGCGATTCGCGCACCGTAAACGATTCTTGAAATCCTCGACCAGTGAATCGCCGAGAAACACATCGGGCACGGCTCGCACGTAGCGTAAATCTCACAGCCCTCAAGATTAATCGTCCCAAGCTCACCACACGCCTGGCGAATCGCGTGTACTTCCGCATGGGCGGTAATATCCATCGTCGCCCAGACGACATTATGAACACAAACCACCACTTTCCCGTCTTTGACGATACACGCCCCAAAAGGCGTCTGCCCCTCATCGACGCCCTCGCGAGCCTTATCGATAGCCAGCTTCATGAATTTTTCATCATCCATTGTGTCTCCCCTGTACTTGTGTGGAACATCTATTTTTCATGATCGAGAAACGCCTGATAAACCTCTTCCGCGGTCATAGCACGGTCGATTTGACTGCAAAACGACGGTGAGAGCATAAATCGGCTGATTCGCGCCAAAGCCTGGATGTGAGGCCCGGTCTGATCCATCGGCGACGCCAGCAAAACAATCAAATTAACAGGCTTATGATCGACACTTTCAAAATCGATCGGTATTTTGGGTTTACCGACCGCGGCGATCAGTCGATGCACTCCCGGCGATTTACCATGCGGAATCGCCAGTCCATGTCCGATCCCCGTCGAACGCGTCGTTTCACGATCCAGCACCGCCCGTCGAAGCGATTCAATATCGCCCACCAGCTTGGCCGAACCAACCACATCCACAAGTTCTTCAATCGCCGCAAATTTATCTTCCGCCGTCAACGGAACCTTGATCAAGTCTATTGTAATAACTTCTGATAATTTCATCGTTTAATTTCTTATGAAGATGTCTATAATAATTGAAGTATATGATTAAAGAGTGCCCGTTTCAAGACGAAACAATCGGGGCCGTCCAAACCCCAAAACTAAGAAAGCGTAGATGATGAGCACATTTTTTGCCGAACCCAAAACCCGACATAAAATCAGGTTAATCAATCCGCGAAGTGCCCTTTCGACCATTACGATTCCGAAGGTAATTCAGACAATGACCTTCTCGCGAAAAGCGCTGTTTATGCCCTTGAACCTGGCCATTTGTGCCTCGCTCGTACCACAGGACTGGGACGTCGAAATCTACGATGAATGCGCCGAAGACGCCCCGCACACCCCCATCGCCGATTGCGATCTCGTCGGTATCGGCGCGATGACCACACAATCCACTCGAGCCTATGAACTTGCCGACCAATACCGAAAACTCGGCGTCAAAGTGATCCTCGGCGGCATACACCCCTCCGCCCTTCCCGACGAAGCCTCCCAACACGCCGACGTCGTCGCCATCGGTGAAGCCGAAGCCACCTTACCGCACATCTTCAACGATTATCTCAACAATGAACTCAAATCCCGATACGACTGGCGAGAATACCCCTCCGCCCCTATCGCCACACCCAGAAAAGACCTCCTCGACCCCAAAAAATATCTCGTCTTCAATCCGATTCAAACCACGCGAGGCTGCCCGCATAACTGCTCATTCTGCACCACCCCCGCGATCTTTGGACGAAAATTCCGTCAACGCAGCATCGACGATATCGTCGAAGAAATCCGCCACGCCAAAGAAACCTTCGGCTCGAAGGTGTTTATCTTCTCCGACGATAATTTCGCCGGCAACCGCAAATGGGCCATCGAATTATGCAATAAACTCATCCCCCTGAATATCAAATGGGCCTCCCAGTGCGAAATTCTCATCAGTGAATCCGACGAACTCCTCACCGCCATGCGAAACAGCGGCTGTATAGGCCTGATCCTGGGCCTCGAAAGTGTTTCTCCAAACACGCTCAAAGACGCTGGAAAAAAATTCGTCTCCGCCGACACCTACACCTGGCGGATCAAAAAAATCAATTCCTACAACATCAGTCTTTGGGGCGCATTTATCTTCGGCTTCGACCACGACAACTGGCAGACCTGCCGCGACACCTGCCGATTTGCCCAACGTGCCGATTTATCGATGGCATGCTTCCCGATCCTCACGCCCTACCCCGGCACAGAGATGTTCAAACGTTACGAATCCCAGGGCAGAATCCTCACCCGCGACTGGACCAAATACAACGGCTCAACGGTGGTCTTTCAGCCGGAAAATTTCTCCATACAGGAATTACGTCACGCCCAGATGTCCGCCTTCCACGAATTTTATCATCCCCGTTCCGCCTTCAAACGATTAAAACTCTTGCCCTTCAAAAAACACGCCTGGATCGCCAACATAGCCAGTTATTTAGGTCTGTGGTTCTACTTCAACCACAAAAACCGCCACCTCCCCCAATTCGCCGACTTCCAAAACCCCTACGCCCCGGCGTGGAATTATCACGAAAAAATAGCAATGCCTTCGGTTGATGATTGATGGATGTAAAATATTACACCGTTCCCCGTTCAGCTAAAAACATCTCGATCGCCTGACCAATTCCTGTCATCCGCAAACGCCCGCCTCCCTCCGCCATTCCCGCAAAAAGCAGGAATCCTGTCTCTGCCTGCAATTTCCAGCAGCCTTACCCATTGCCATTCCGCTCCCCGTCTTCACGTGGAAAAACTCAAAAAATCGGCAGGGCAATCGCATGAAAACCATGTTTAATTTTAATATTTATTAATATTTACGCGATTTGGGTTTTCTGTGATAAGATAAACCGCTCGAATACGCCAAAAAACCGACCGCCAAAGGCAAAAAATCGATCAAAAATCCTCAAAAGTCGATCGACTTTCCCAATTTGTCGATCGACTTTTCCATTTTGTCGATCGTCTTTTCCGATTTGTCGATCGACTTTTCCGATTTGTCGATCGACTTATTCAATTTGTCGATCGACTTTTTCGCTTTTTGGGGTGTCCGGTCAAAATTTCCGGAATGACAA
>JAAZAW010000264.1 GCA_012514125.1 Phycisphaerae bacterium
AAAAAATTACTTTCAAAAGGAATAGTGCTATGATCGAATATCAACGAGAATTTGTCGATAAATGTTGTTCGGGATTGTGTCGTTCGTGTCAGAAGCAGGGGTTGATGCCCGTACTGGACTTAGGCCCCATGCCTTTGTCCGACGGACTTGTTTCAAAGACACAGCTTGATCATGTCGATCGAAAATATCCGCTTGAACTGGCATATTGTCCGAATTGCTCGCTGGTGCAGATTCTTGAAACCGTTCCGCCGGAGATGCTTTTTTGCGACGATTATCCGTATTATTCATCGTTTTCGGATGCGTTGTTGTCGCATTCCCGCGAGAATGCGATGAACCTGATCGACCGGCGCGGACTTAACGGTGAGAGTCTCGTTATCGAACTGGCGAGTAACGACGGGTATCTGCTTAAAAACTTTGTCGAGAAGGGAATTCCCGTGCTTGGGATCGATCCTGCCCAGGGGCCTGCAAAGGAAGCCGAAGCCATTGGCGTGCCGACGATGTGCACATTTTTTACACGCGATTTGGCCAGGAAACTGCGAAGCCAGGGTAACCGGGCGGATGTCATTATCGCCAATAATGTCCTGGCTCATGTGGCGGATACCAATGGGTTTGTACAGGGGATCAAACTGCTGCTTAAAGACGACGGTGTGGCGGTGATCGAAGTGCCTTACGTTCGCGACCTGGTCGATCACTGTGAATTCGATACGATCTATCACGAACACCTGTGCTATTTTTCCGTAACGGCATTGGATCGGCTGTTTCGACGACACGATCTGTATCTGAACGATATCGAGAAACTTTCCATTCACGGTGGATCACTCCGGCTTTATCTGGAGCATCGTGAATCGCCTAAATCTTCGGTTCGATCCATGCTGGAAGAAGAAGCCCGTGAACAGATTGACCAATATCCCTATTATGAAAATTTCCATCAGAGTGTTCAGACGATAAGAAGTCAGATGCGTCAGATGCTTTCGGGACTCAAGGCTTCGGGCAAGACGATTGCTGCGTATGGTGCAGCGGCTAAGGGCACGATCATGCTCAACTATATTGGAGCCGATTCAGAATTGATCAATTTTGTCGTGGATCGCAATATTCACAAACAGGGCAAATATCTGCCCGGTGTCCGTATTCCGATTTTTGAGCCTGAGAGATTGATGCGGGATAAACCCGATTATGTGGTGATTTTGCCATGGAATTTTAAGGATGAAATTCTAAGCCAGCAGACGTCGTATCGCATGACTGGGGGCAAATTCATTATTCCGATTCCATCACCGGCAATTGTTTAGCCTACTTTTACAAGGGGAAAATCACGTGGCGAAGAATAATGTTCAAATAAAAGAAAAGAACAAAGTAAAGTTTGATTTCTACGAAGAAATTCAACGATCTTGCCTTAATTGCGGCGAAAAAGGAATGTTGATATTTTACGAAATCAATCATATTCCGATACACAGTTGTCTGCTCATACCGAGCCGGTCCGAAGCATTGAACTATCCGACGGGCAATTTGAGGCTTGGATACTGCCCGGCGTGTGGATTTATCGCCAATACGCAGTTTGATGCTCATCGGCATGAGTATTCGACACGTTATGAAGAAACACAGGGGTTTTCGCCATGTTTCAATTCTTTCGCGAGGTCACTATCGCAACGGCTGATAGACCAATATGATATACGCGATAAGAATATCCTGGAAATCGGCTGTGGGAAGGGAGAATTTCTGATGCTGATGTGCGAGTTGGGCAATAACCGGGGCATCGGGATCGATCCGAGTTATGTGCCCGGGCGACTCGACAATCAGATGAATCTGCCGGTGCGTTTCATTCAGGATTTTTATTCCGACAAATATACCGATCTGACAGCGGATGTCATCTGCTGTCGCCATACACTCGAACATATCGCTCCAACGTGGTCGTTTCTGCGCCAACTCCGAAATGCCATTGACGGCAGAACTGATACATTGATATTTTTTGAGGTTCCCGATACGGTGCGGGTACTCAAGGAAGGGGCGTTCTGGGATATTTACTATGAACACTGTTCGTATTTCACTCCAGGCTCGCTGACAAGATTGTTCCAGTCGTCGGGGTTTAATCTGCTCGATGTTTCGCTGGATTACGACGATCAGTATTTACTTTTGACAGCTAAACCGGATGAAACGAAAGGTTCACCTATTTTTCAAAAAAAAGACAATCTGGACGTTTTACCGCGGCAGATTATCGAGTTTCAACAAATCGCAGCCGATCGGATTGAGCAGTGGCATTTAACAATCGAAAAAATTGTCTCTAACGGCGGCAAGGTGGTCATCTGGGGATCAAGCTC
>JAAZAW010000265.1 GCA_012514125.1 Phycisphaerae bacterium
ACTAATTCCATTTACTTCGTGCGCGGGGGCTAATGTCACGATATCCCGATTTCGAAGCTCATACTGCCTGAAATAGTTTATTGACATTAAAGTACCGCGCATTCAATAAGTCAATTCCGTATTATACCCAAGCAACTTAATTTGTGCGTCAAGGGTAAAAGGTTTTGGTGTGGCTTTTACGGTTCTTCCTTGTGAAAGAGGTTGTACCGTTTGGGATGGCGCAAAAATTAAGTCTATTCCGTATTGACGGTTTCGTCGATGATATACATTGGGCGATCCAGTACTTGATTGTAAGCTCGGCCCAGATAGACGCCGATGAGTCCAAGGGCCAGGAGTTCAATCGCGGTCAGTAAAAATATCCAGAAAACCAGCCCGCCGATCAATCCCGTCAACCGCGTGAGTATTCCGACGATGATCAGCGTGATCCCCCCTGCCGTCGCCAGATTCAACGGTTTTCTGGAGAGATCGAAGACGCCCCCTGCCATGAGATTCAACATTTGCCGCAGCGGATATCGGCTTTGGCCATTCATTCGGTTTTGAACCACATATTCGAGTGTTGTCTGTTTAAAGCCGATCCATGCGACCAGCCCGCGGAGCATGGGGGCAACTTCGGATAAATTACGAAGATGATCGAGGACTTTTCGGTCGATCAGACGAAAATCCGCACACTGGGGCGGGATGGGACGTTCGGCGAAATAGTTGATGATTCGATAGGCCCATCGGACACAGCATCGATGGAACCATCCGACATTCGCCAGCGATTGAAGCGGGCTGCGAACGGTTTGCACGACCTGATAGCCCTGGAGCCAGAGGTCGATGAGTTTGGGGATTAATTCGGGCGGATGCTGGCCGTCGCCGTCCATTGTAATGACGGCATCGGCGGAAGCGAAGTTCATGCCGGCTTTGATCGCCGCCTGGTGACCGAAGTTTCGGGATAAACGGATGATGGAAATCGGCAGACCGCGAGCGATTTGATCTTTGAGGCGGTCAACGGTTGCATCGGAGCTACCGTCGTCCACGAAAATGAGCGACCAGCGATAGTTCGCGAGATCGGCGATAACCTTTTCGATCCGTTCGCATAAGGCGGCGATGTTGTCCTGTTCGTTGAACACAGGAATCACGAGGGCGATTGTTTTGGGTGTTTCTGTTTGCATTGTTCATCCTTGACGATTTATTTCGGGATTGATTTTAGCTTTAATGAGAGTAAACTGCAAGTAAAGCTGCTGATTTGGGTGAAAAGGGTTGATCAGGGAGTTGATCCATGTTGACATTAACTTGCGAACAAGTTCGGATGATCGATCGACTGGCGGCGGAAGAATACGCCATGCCGACGATCGTTTTGATGGAAAACGCCTCGGCCAATGCCGCGAGGGTGATTTTGGGCGAGTTTTCAGAGTTAGCCAACTCCCGTGCAGCGATTTTTTGCGGTCCGGGGAACAATGGCGGCGATGGTTTTGCCGTTGGGCGACATTTGCATAATGCGGGCTGGTCGGTCCATATCATTCGGGCGGTGCCGCCGGAAAAGATTAAAGGCGATGCGTTGGTCAACTATACTATCGTCAGCAAAATGGGACTGGCGATCAGCGGAGCGGAGACGGCGGAATCGGTTTTGACACGTGCGGACGTGGTGGTTGACGCTCTGCTTGGAACCGGAAGCACCGGCAAGGCTCGGCCACCGATTGATGGATTGATCGAAAAGATCAACGCTTGTGGTAAGCCTGTTGTGTCGCTGGATATTCCAAGCGGCCTTGATTGTGTTGAAGGGAAGGGCTGTGAACCGACGATACGGGCGTGGCATACGATAACGTTTGTCGCAGTGAAGGATATTTTTTTATTG
>JAAZAW010000266.1 GCA_012514125.1 Phycisphaerae bacterium
AAACCCTCAACCAGCATAGGACTCAAAAAATGCACATCCTCAATGATGGGCCGCCCATCGGGAAATTTAAGTTCGGTGAGTTTCTGCCAACCCTCGGCTTCGTCGCCTTGAATGTTTTCCACCACAACGATTTCAGGATGCCGCTGACCATATCGATATTCCGCCCCATATTCGTAATAGGGAATTTTCACTTTCGTTACCGCCAGTGTCGATGGAAAAACAGGTTGAACCTTCGCCTTGAGATAGGTTTCCATTTTTTGTTCGGACAAATCCGACAGATCAGGCGAAAGAATGGAAAGTTTGGGTTCAGGCCGAACAACACCCTGATACGTAGCCGTGCAACCCGTCAGCCACAATACGCCCACCAAAAGAGCCAATCCCCCAAAATCCCGTCGTCGTTTTTTATTCATCATGATTCCTCCCTTGTCCGAAATGACCATTGGAATTTCGCTTATTTTACCGATTAGAATTGTCGGCTGCAAGAACAAGCAGGCGATGTTCTTGCAGAATATTCATGATGATCAAACAAACCATAAAAAACAGGAACAGCATCTCGCCGTTCCTGTCAAAGCCGGTTTCATGTATTTTATCTTATTTGAGCAATCCGTATTCCACCAGGGTCGAACGGAGCTTATGTTTGAGATTGTCATCCATCGGCCAAAGCGGCAAACGAAGTTCATCGCTGCACAAACCCAGCATGGCCATGGCGGTCTTTACCGGAATCGGATTCGTCGCCAGCGAAAGCATCCCCTTGGCCAATGCGAATTGCTTGCGATGCAGAATTTCGGCGGTTTTAAAATCGCCCGACAGCGCCGCGTCGGTCAGCGATTTGGTATCTTGAGGAACAATGTTTGCAATGACGCTGATCACGCCCGTACCGCCGATGCTCATCAACGGCAGCGTCATCGAATCGTCCCCGCTGAGGATGTCAATGTCGCACATCGTCCGAAGAGCGCTGGCGCCGTCCATCGATCCGGTCGCGTGCTTGACTGCGCGGATGTTTTTAATCTGGGCAAGTCTCGCAATCGTCTCGGAACTGATTTCCACACCACAACGCCCCGGAATGTTGTAAATGACGATCGGCAACGCCGTATTTTCAGCAATAGCCTTATAATGCCGATATAAACCTTCCTGGGTAGGTTTATTGTAATAGGGAGCTACGATCAAGGCACTATCGGCGCCATTTTTTTCCGCATGCTGCGTAAGCCGAATCGCCTCGGCGGTCGAGTTGGAACCCGTCCCCGCCATCACGTGAAGTTTGCCTTTGGCCCGCTTGATCACATGGGCGATCACCTGATCGTGTTCCTCATGTGATAACGTCGGGGACTCGCCTGTCGTGCCGCAGGGAACGATGCCCGAGATGCCCGCTTTGATGTGCATGTCGACAAGCTTCTCCAGCGTCGCATAATCGACCTCGTTATTCTTGAAAGGGGTAATCAAAGCGACGAAAGTACCTTTGAACATATTTTTCAATCTCCTTGTCTGAGTATCGAATGTTGATCTATTTCAATCTATTCCGGCTGATACAAATTTAACAGGTCCTTCATCTCGCGGACCGCTTCTCTCAAACCCACAAATACCGATCGGGCAATAATCGTATGACCGATGTTGAACTCGGTGAATCCAGGAATCCGAGCGACCGGCTCGATGTTGCGATAGGTCAACCCATGTCCGCCATGAACCACCAGCCCGTGCTTAAGCCCCGATTCGACCGCCTTCGCAAGTTCGATGACGGTTTTATCCTGTGCTTTGTCGTTCTTTGCATGGGCAAAACCGCCGGTCCACAATTCAACCGCGTCGAATCCGAGTTCCGCCGACATTTTGATCTGCTCTTCAATCGGCTCGATGAAAGCGCTGACGATGCAGCCGACGCCGTGAAGTCTCTTAACCGCGTCACCGACTTTTTTTCGCAATTTGATAACGTCCAAACCGCCTTCCGTGGTTATCTCCTGCCGATTTTCCGGCACCAGCGTACACTGATCGGGTTTCACCCGACAGGCAATCTGAACGATCTTCGTATTGATCGACATCTCCAGGTTCAATTTAACACCGACGGTATGCCTTAAAAGTTCAACGTCGCG
>JAAZAW010000032.1 GCA_012514125.1 Phycisphaerae bacterium
AATCATCGCCACGCCTCCCATCGCCAGCAATGCCACTGTGGCCGGCTCCGGTGTGTAGGTATAGGTGATGGTCATATCTCCCGACGAACTATGTTGAAACGTGCTGAGGGGCATGGGACTATAAAGTGACGATCCGACCGTCAGATGTTCGTTGTTGGCAAACCAGAACGTGATGGTACCGGTTCCGGTATATGCCCCCAGATCTGCCGGCGCAGTGTATTGCAACGATCCGGTGGCGGTTCCGGACAGATCCGCCGTCCTGAACCCCGAGGTCCCCCCAAAATCGGTCGTCCCATCATACGGATACACGATGGTCATGGGCGATGAGCCGGTAAAGGGTTGTAACGACAAAAGCTCAACGTTCCCTTTCTTCACAAAAATATCGATGCTGGCATTGTCGATTTTAGCCTGGCCTATGCTGTCGGATTCGTTCTCCATTCCGGCCCAGCTGGCGCCGCTGCAACTCAGATCGATCGTCACTTTCTCCAACTGGCCATCCGCCGGATTGAATTGCGGGAATTCGACATTATTTCCCCACAGCCACGTCGTCGTTGGTTGCGAAAATGTATAACTCTTGGTCAGCGAGGCCGAGGCAGGTAAACACAACCCAAGGGTCAGGACAAAAATAACCAGAAGAATAAAGGACTTCATCTTTCACTCCTTTTGCAGATACTTGTTTAAAAAATCTTAAAATATTGCATCCCTTTAAAATACCGAATTTACATGTTAATGTCAATGGTATTCATTGTTTCTTCATTTGCCTGTTAAAGTAGGTAAGATGGATTTTCTAAAAGAAAATCCATTCTGCCCAAATCAGCGACCGAAATTTTGATATTTGTAATGCTACGACACGACTAAATCAAAAGTGTATGAGCGATTTTTGGGGAGAAATAAGCGAAAAAAGGGAGAAAAGGTGGGGGATGATGTTTTTAAAACGACATCGGCTTCGGAGGGGTGTCCGAAGCCGATGAGCTGTTGATTGATTTGAAACGAAATTTTGTCTAATTCAGGCTGATTTTTTCTTCCTGACGTTGTTTTGTTTCGGTCGGTGTATTTTCTGTAACACTTTGTCCGATGAAGTCGTTTAATTCGGCGACGGCTTTGGTCAGTTGATCCGCTTGAAGTTTCAGTTCGTCTTCGCCGGTCGCTTTGGTCTGGAAGGTATGCGATTTTGTAACCGCCTGGAGCTGCTGACGCGCTTCACCCAGTCGGTTGCGGATGTCTTTGGCGAGGAGCAATACAATTCCCGCTCCGATGATCGATCCGGCAAGGACGGCGATACGCAGACCGAAGTCGGTCGTGGCCAGGGCGGAGCTTAATGAGGCTTGTGCGGCTTTATCGGCTTCGTGGAGCGTATGGGCGACGACGGTTTTTACCGCGGCTCGTTGTGGGACGGTGGCGTTTTCATAGGCTTGCCAGGCTTTTTGGATATTCGCGACGGCGTTTTGATCTAAAGACTTTTCGTGGGAGAGGTTAGAGACACTGGTGAGGAAGTTGTCTTTGGCAGTTTTCCATTCGTTTGAAACTTGTCCTGTGGTGGGATCGACGGGGTTAGTGTAGTGTACGGCATCAAAGAGCCTTTCGCAGCGGCTTACCTGTCGGGCTAGAGCCGCTTGGCGGGTGAGGGTCTGCATTTGAAGGTGTCCGCCGAACTCAAAAATTCCTGCCAGGATCAGCAGCAGACTCAGCCCCAGTAACATTTCTTTCCGCAGTGTCAGTTTTCTTGATTTCATGTCCTGTTACTTCCTTTTCGGTGTCAAAAATACAGAGAAATACATAAGTTACATTTTATTTAGTTTTTATCGGTCATTTGGGCAGAAGACTTGACTTTCTTGTCATTATATTTGTTTTTGGCGCGAAGATTTCTTGGGTTCGGCAAGGTTTTAGCGAGGATGAACGGGAAAAATTCTGGAAATTTGCCTGGGGGAAATTTGTATTTTATAGTTAACTCAGAAGGCTCAATGAAAGCTTCGTGACTGCGTTGAACGAAAGGAGGAGAAGGAATTGCTCGGATCGTTGGTCGGTAAATTTTTTAATGGCATTTTGCTTGCTCCGTCGGCCGTCCCCGGCGGGGCGGGTATTTCTGAGGAATTTACGCTGCCGGAATGTGTTCGCTCCGATCAACGGGAAAGTTTTTTTGGTGAAGAAGAGAATCGTTTGGGTGACGTCACTGGAAGCTGAAGTGAGACTTTGACGCGGAAATTGTCCGACAGATTGTCGGGCGATGGTCAGGAAAGGTTTACTTTTTTTAGAGAAGGTCGCAGTTGTTGCTGCGACCTTTTTTTATGTGTCGGAGGTGGAGGATATTTGTGGTTGTGTTTATTGCTTAGAGTTTGAAATTATGTTCTGAAATGGACTGGACGATTCGCTCGGCGGTTTCGACGGCATCGAGGCCCGCTTGTGCGGAGACTTCGGGTTCGGTGCCTGCGATCACCGCATTGACAAACGACTCGAGTTCTGCGCGCAGAGGTTCTTCGTCGGCCATCATGATGGGTTCGACTTTGACGAGTTTGGAATAGTCGTTATTGGCAAGCTGGGCCAGGTCGTCGATTTTTTTGTCGTGAGCCAATTGGAGGATATCGGCGTTGGCGTCTTTTTTGATGGCGATGCCAGTTTTTTTCTGATAGTCGAGACTCAGGTAGGCCTGGTTTGAAAAGACGCGAATTTTTCGTTCGGTTTTCAGCGCCAGTCTGGACGCGGTGAGATTGGCGACGCAGCCGTCGTCGAACGTCAGTCTGGCGTTGGCGATATCTTCGAATTTTCCAAGCACGGCGACACCGACGGCATCGACATTCACCGGTATTTTGCCCACCAGACTCAGAACGATGTCGATATCATGAATCATCATGTCGAGCACCACACCGATATCGGCGGAACGGAAGGTGAAGGGACTGATTCGGTGCGTTTCGATGAATCGGGGTGTTATGTCGAGTCGTTTCATCGCGCGGACCACGGGATTGAATCGTTCGGTGTGTCCTACTTGAACGGGTGTGCGAAATTCACGAGCCAAATCGAGGATTTTTCGTCCCTGGCGGGAATCGGGCGCCAAGGGTTTTTCGATCAAAACCGCCTTTCCGGCGCGAATGAGAGGCTCGGCTACGCTCAGGTGGTGGATGGTTGGCACGGCAATCGAAGCCAGATCGATTTGATCGATGATTTGCGAAACGTCGGTGAAGGGTTTGCAGTTGAAATTTGCAGCCATTTCGGCCGCTCGATCGGAATTGGCATCGACGACACCGGTAAGTTCGACCTGGTTCATTTCAGAATAAATTCGCACATGATGGCGTCCCATGTGTCCGGTTCCAATCACGGCGGCACGAAGTTTTTTTTCGTTCATTGTATGATCCTTATGAGAAAAAGGTCTGCTTTGGGTTATCAGGTCAGAAGCGGACCCTCGTTTGTTGTTTGATTGATTATTTTTGTAAACCGGATGACGTTTTTTCTTCCTTGTAGAAATTTCCGATGTCCTGAATTGTGTCGCAACGGAGCGTTTCACGATATCGCCCATGTTTGCCCTGTGTGCTGCGTCGCATGAACTCGACAAGGTATTGGACGTTGGCGTCGAGGGATTTATCGGCTTCAAGCTTGGACAGGGCGGTCAGGAATTTTCCACTTTTAAAGAGTTTTTTGAAAGCTTCTTTTATCGCTTCGATCTGTTCTTCGGAAAAGCCGTTTCGTACGAGGCCACGAACATTGATTGCGCGGGCCACCGCGGGATTTCCGTCGCTGATGGTGAATGGAGGGATGTCGGCTACCACGGCTGAGAGTCCGCCGATCATGGCGTTTCGTCCGATGGTGCAAAAGTGGTGAATGGCGGCGGCGCCTCCGATAAACGCGCATCGTTCGACGTGAAGATGTCCGCCCAGGAGCACATTATTTGCGGCGACGACATGATCTTCGATAATACAATCGTGTCCGACATGCACTCCGGCCATAAACAGGTTTCCATTGCCGATGAGAGTTTTTCCGCCGCCGAGTTCCGTTCCTCGGTTTACGGTGACGTTTTCGCGAAAGACATTATTATCGCCGATGATGAGTTCGGTGAGTCCGCCCTTGTATTTAAGGTCCTGGGGGTCGGCGCCGACTACGCAGTTTGGGAAAAATTCGTTTTTTTGTCCGATTTTTGTCGGGCCGAGGACGGTGACATTGTTGAACAGTTTGCAGCCGGTGTCAATGGTCACATTGGCTCCGATAAAAGTGCCCGGACCGATGACCACATCGTCAGCCAATATCGCGGTTGGATCAATAAAAACATTCGGTCCAATTTTCGGCATTCCACACTTCCTTATTACATTTTCATGGTATGCGATTTCCTGATTTTGTTGGAAATCGGCAGAAATTCAAAAAAGAAATCGGCACTCATCATCCGTTGTCCGCATCGACGAGCATGAATTTGATGGTTGCCTCCGCCGCCAGGGCATCGCCCACCCGTGCGTTGCATCGGACATGTCCTGTGCGTTGTTTGACCCGCACGGTATTTGCTTCGAGGATGAGCTGGTCGCCTGGAATCACCGGTCGGCGGATTTTGACATTATCGAGGCTTAGCAGGACCGCCAGTTTTCCGGTGTGTTCAAGTTTCTGGCTTAGTAGCAAACCGGACAATTGCGCCAGCGCCTCGACGATGAGCACACCGGGCATGATGGGTTGCTGCGGGAAATGGCCGTTGAAAAACGGTTCGTTGATCGTGACGTTTTTTATGCCCACCGCTCTACGGTCGCCGTCGATTTCGATGACTCGATCGACCAGCAGAAACGGATATCGGTGGGGCAGGATTCGTTGGATTTGTCGGATATCCAGAATCGGTTTGGCGGTGATTTGCCGTTCCAGCTCGATCTGTCGGATTTTGGCGGAGAGTTTTTTCACCAGGGCCTGGTTGAGGGAATGGCCTGATTTATAGCAGACGATTCGCCCGGTGATGCGGCGTCCCAGAATGGACAAATCTCCGATCAGGTCCAGAATTTTATGTCTGACGCATTCGTCGGGGAACCGCAATTCATTGTCGATCGGGCCGTTGGCGCCCAGTACCAGAATATCCTGATAGGTCAGGTGTCCGCCGTAGCCGCTTTGCCGTAGATATTCGGCTTCTTTTTCAAGCAGGAATGTTCGGCATGGTGAGATTTGTTCCAGAAATTGTTCCGGTGTAAGGTTGATCGCATAGACCTGTCGTCCGACGGCTTTGTTATTGGAATAATCCAGATCGTAGAGAATGCTCAACTCGGCTGTATCGCCGGGAAGGGCGGCGATCATGGCGTCTCCTTCGCGAACGGTTATGGCTTCGGTGATTTCATAAACCTGCCGCGGAACATCCTGCTCGACCAGACCGGCCTGTTGAATCATACGGACAAAAGGTCTGCCGCTTCCATCGACGCCGGGCAGTTCAGGTCCGGTGATTTCAATTTCAATATTATCGACGCCCAAACCGGAGATTGCAGCCAGACAGTGCTCGACCGTCTCGACTCCCAGGGTTCCATTTCGCAGTGACGTTCGCCTGGGGCGACGGGCGATATTTTCAGGTCTGGCGGGAATACGAACCGGGTTGCCCTGGTCCGTTCGGACAAAGACCACACCGCTATTGACCGCCGCGGGCTTAAAACGAACCGTTACGGGTTCGGAGGTAAAAAGCCCTTTACCTTCGATCGTCGTTTCGTTCGCTATTGTGTATTGTTTGTTCAAGCTCATGTATTCTCTTTGTCAAATCCATAATAGTTTTTTGCAACTCCGGTAATTTTCGGAGCATCGCCTGTTGACGCAAAGAGGCGATGTTATCCTGGGCCGGCCAGCCGGAATACATCTTGCCGTCCGGTATCGACCTGTAGGTAACAGAGCCTGCCGTCAGTTGAGCGCCGTCACCGACAGTGAGGTTGTCGATTACACCTGACTGGCCGCCAAGCATCGCGTATCGCCCTATATTCGTGCTACCGGCGATACCGACCTGACCTGCCAGGAGTGCGTGTTCGCCAATCTTAACATTATGCCCAAGTTGAACAAGATTATCAATCTTCGTTCCGGCTCCCACCCTCGTTGCTCCGGCTTTGGCACGGTCGATACAGGTGCAGGCTCCGATCTCGACATCGTCTTCGATCACGACAGTGCCGGTATGCGTTACCTTGCAATGTTTGCCGTTAATCAAATTAAACCCGAAACCGTCGGCTCCAATCACGGCGTTGGGGTGAATGATCACACGATCGCCGATGATGACACGCTCGCGAATGACCACGCCGGGCCAGATCAAACAATCTTGCCCGATCCGGACCTCCGAGCCGATATAAACGTTCGGATGGATGATCGTATTGGCGCCGATGATCACATTTTCGCCGATATAAGCTCCTGCTCCCACGGCGATGCTTTTATCCAGAGGCGAGTTGACCACGGCGGCGGGATGAACTCCGACATCGACCTTCGGCAAGGGCGGCGCGAATATATCGAGCATTTTCGCAAACGCCAATATCGGGTTATCCACAATAATCGCGGGCCGATCGATCTGGATATCGGGCGATGCCACAATCGCGCACGCTTTTGACTCTGCCAGCATGGGCAGATATTTTTTATTGCCGATGAAACTGATCTGGTCTTGCGTCGCCTGGGTCAGATCGTTTACGCCGCAAATGATCAAATCTTCCGGACCCGCCAGTCGGCCCTGGAGTCGATGAGACAGTTCTTTGAGTGTTATTGCGTTAACCATGATTGTAACCGGTGGTTATTTCTTTTCCTGGCTCAATTTGTAAGTTTGATTTATATAATTTAAAACATTGTCCGTGATATCGTACTGCGGCGAGGCGTAGAGAACTTTTCGTTCACGAATTTTTTCGAGTAACGCCGAAAAATCATCGCCCTGAATATTCATCTTGTCCATGTAGAACACCATGTCGTAACCGCTGGATTGTGCGACCTGTTCGATGGCTTTGAGCATTTGAGTATAAATGTCTTCTGTCAGAACGCGAAACTCGCGTTTGATTTCTTCCGCCGTCACACGTGTAAAACTGTCAAGCTCGATGGAAAGCTTCAGGAGTTCCTTTTGTCGTTCGTAATAATCCTTGCTGTCGGGATGGAAATTTTCCAGTTCGGCTTTGAGAGCCTCGATGCGGTCGATTTTTTCCTTCCGCTGTGTCTGAAGGTCTTGTTGCTGGCGTGTCAAGCGGTCGTTAATTTCTTTTGTCCGCTGATATTCATTGAAAACCTTCACCAGATCGACCACCGCTGTTCGGGTGGGAAGAGGCGAAGTTTTCTCCGCCGCCTGGCTTGAACCTATTTGCCAACCGGTCAATGCTGTAACGACCAGTGCCGTCGCCAGAATCAATCCATACGTCCGCTTCATAGAGACTCCCGTTATAAAACGTTCTGAAGTAAAAAATAACGATACACGCAGGAGTTATCAATGTGTAATCTTACTGATAACCTGCAAAAACTCATTTAATTATGACCGGATTGATCACATCTGGCAAGAGTAGATCACTTTTGATGGAAAATTTGCAACAGGCTGTTTTTTGACAAGCACGCCTTCGTTATTTGAAAAAAAGTTATCCCACCAGTCTTGCTTCGAGATAGGTACACTCCTGGTCAAACTCCGCTACAACGTCTTTTGCCTCGGCGGGAATCAAAATTGTTTTACCGGGGGCGAAACGGGTTTCCAGGACCGCGTCGCGAATGGTGCCTTGTCCTTCGATCACCACCCATGCTGTCGCCTGCCCGGTTTTTATCATTAATCGCTGACCTGGTTTTCGAATCGATTTGATGATATTGAACGTTGGTCCGCAAGCCAGAAGTTCCGACTGCGGATCGTCGGTGTCGATCTGATTA
>JAAZAW010000267.1 GCA_012514125.1 Phycisphaerae bacterium
GATGGGGAGGTTAGGCCAATAAAAAAATTTTATTTTTTTGGGGTGGGTATTTTGGCGGTGGAGGTGGCGAGGGGAGAAATGTTGATTTTTGAGTCATGGCTGGGAATGAATAGGGCCGGCTGCGAATGGCTAGGGTTGGCGTAGAGATTTCTATGAAAAAAATCATGGCTGGCAGCAAATAGCTAGGATTGATGTAGGGATTTCTATGGGAGGATTAGAAGTTAAAAGGTGGAAGTTAAAAGGTGGAAGTTGGAAAAGAAGAGATTGAACCGCTAAGACGCCAAGGACGCCAAGAAGCGAGAAGAGAGTCAAAGAAATCGGGAGTCGGGAAGAAAGTGAGAAGGTGAGAAAGTGAGAAAGTGCGAAGGTGAGAAAGTGAGAAGGTATGAAGGTGGAGAGAAGGTTTCTTTGATTTATTCGACAGGCTTAGGATCGCGGGGGTGGAGAGATGAATTATTTCGACTATTTATTGGGAAAGGTGAGGGTGGGCATGATTTATCATTTTCTTCTCCTTTGGCAATGGAAGGTGGGAAAGGAGAGATTAAATATTACAAAATGGAAAATGCAAAAAGTTGAAGAGGATTGTCCAACGGCTTGAGCTGATTCTGGATTCCCGCCTTCGCGGGGATGAAGATATAAAAAGAGGGCATCCTTTGAATAAGGTATATTGGTTGTTGCAAAAACAAACCCTTATGGAAAGGATCCCTCATGAAGACGTATTATATCGGTGCGGATGTGGATAGCAAGATGACGAATTTTGCGGTGGAGGCCGACGGCGATGCCCGCGAGATGTGACGGAGGCGAGGCTCTGGATCCCCGCCTTCGCAGGAATGACGGACGGGGATGCCTCAGATCGTTGTGACTTGACTTGGATTCCCGCTTGTGAGGGAATGACGGAAGGGGGGAAAGTCGAAGAAGCCGGGGAGTCTTAAGAGTCGAGGAAGTCGGGAGAAGACAGGAAAGACAGAAGAGAAGAGAGGGGAACCGCCGAGACACCAAGGACGCCAAGAAGAGGAAGAAGTGGGAAGGTGTGAAAATATGAAAGTGTAAAAGTGAGAAGGTGTGAAGATGAGAAAGGAGAAGAGATAGGGTAAGACGTTTGGATTTTTTTTTGGCGCGGTTTTTTCTATTACGTGATGGGGGCAAAGGTATCACATAGTTGTTGAAAAAATGATAAATGGTGATATAATAAAACTATCATATTGTAAAACAGGGGGGGGGCGATGAAAAAACAGAAAACGTGGTGTGAGGGTGTTGTGTTATTGGTTTTTGGGGGTATGATTTGCTTTTTTGGGGGGACGCCCGTTCCGACGTTTGCGACCCCGATCATTATTCCCCAAACCGATTGGAGCCGAGTCGATCTGGAAGTTTGGGTCTCGGACAATCCGGCGTCGCCTTGGCGTGAGGTGCTGGAAAGGCCTATCGGCAGTGGGTATATCGTGGAACTTTACAAGGAATTTACCGATGAGATAAACAATGGATATCTTCGCAGCAAGGCCACGATCGAAGGGCCGGTTGGAAATATGCCCAACGGTGAGATATTCATGGAAGTACTTGTGGACGATGTTTATCAAGGGGGAACGCACGATGCCGAGGGAGAAATTCTGGCGTTGTGGAACTTCAAGGTGGGTGGCGAGGCTGTAAATTTTAGTTCGTCGATTATCCAGGAAGTACCGGGGCGAAGTACGCTCTCGATCTATGATCGAACGTCGGCGGTGTTTTTGACGCAATTGGTCAATAATCATTATGGTCCGGAAGACTTTTCAGGTACGCTCGAGCCGCTTCACGAATATGTTCTGGCAGCATATTTGGAAGCTTCAATGGGCGATGGTTTGAATTTCATGACTTTTACGACGAATGCCACTTTCATGCCCGAACCGACGGTGGTGTGTTTTCTAATGCTTGGAGGGGTGACGGTTTGGAGAATAAAAAAGCATCGCAATCGGATAGTTTAAGATTGCAAGATGTTTTTTTCTATCCCAATTCGGTTTTGAGGATTTCGTAGAAGTTGAGGCGAGCTTGGCGTTCGATCCAGGGAGTATGGCCGCAGTTTTTGAGTATGATGAAACGGAATTTTTTTATGATATTTTTCAGTGGAGATTCGACGCCGGCGGCGGGGGTTGGATCATACTCGCCGTGGATGGCGAGGACGGGGCATCGGATGGATTTTCCGATTTCAAGAAGTCGGCCTGATTTTCGAAGCTCGTCGGCTTGGGGCCAGACGCAGTTGTAGATGTCGGCTTGAACGTTGATTGTTTCGCGGGGTTCGTCGATGGGGTCGTAGGTGTCGGTTTTTGAAAAGAGAGAGCCGAAACGGGCGAAATGGACGTTTTTTTGTTCCTGTGTGACGGTGGAATCTTCGAGTTGTTTGAAGAGAGCGTCGATTTCGTCTCTCTCGGCGGGGGTGAGTCGGCTCATTCGGGTATCGGAGAGATTTTTGACGTATTTTTGTTCGAAGGCGGGGGCGCCGACGAGGATAAGTTTGTGCACGAGTTCGGGATGCTCGGCGGCGAGGAAATAGGCCAGCCAGGCGCCCCATGAATGGCCGATAAGTGTGACGGGAAGGTCGGCGTGAGTTTTTAAGACGTCGGCGAGTTCGTCGATTTGACCTTGGACGGATTTTTGAGTTTGCAGGGGTTCGAGAATCCCAATGGCGGTGGAAAGATCGCGAGCGACGGGACGCATTTCACCGGCGGCGCCGGGGCCGCCGTGGATGACGGCGATATGGAAAGGGGCTTGGCCGTAGGTTCTTGGATTGTTCATTTTTCAATTCCGTTAAGAGAAAAGTTGAACCACCCAGACGCTAAGATCGCCAAAGAAGAAAAAAATCGATATAAAAAATTCTTTTTTTCGATCTTCCTGTCTTTCTTGGCGGCCTTGACGCCTTGGCGGTTCGAAAATTTATTTATTGAGTTAGTGCGATGATTTTTGCGCCCAGTTTGGCAGCCATGAATTCTGTGACGACCTGGCCCGGTGTGGGCAGAACCTCGACGATATCAGCGGCGACAATCCGATGATTTTTTGCGACGGTCTCGAGCAGGCCTGTAACGTGATACCAATCGAGTCCGCCGGGTTCGGGAGTTCCTGTGCCGGGCGCGACTGCGGGATCGAAACCGTCGATATCGATGGTGACGTAGACATTTTCGGTCAGCGCTGCTGTAGCGTCGATCATCCATTGGTCGTCGTGAGCCCGTCGAATGGTTTCGGCTGTGAAGACGACCTGATTGGTTTTACGGATATAGATAGATTCTTCTTCCGAGATGTTTCGGAT
This sequence comes from Phycisphaerae bacterium, assembly GCA_012514125.1. Taxonomy (GTDB): domain Bacteria; phylum Planctomycetota; class Phycisphaerae; order JAAYCJ01; family JAAYCJ01; genus JAAZAW01. The sequence continues at coordinate 3,272 of JAAZAW010000267.1, forward strand.
ACCGGCGGAGACGGTTTTGATGCCCATATCGTGGATTCGTCGGATCACGCAGGCATGGGAGTAAGGCGAGCACTGCCAGGCGTTTCGCATGTCGAGATGGGCGTCGATGTGAAGGACAGAGAGTTTTTTGTATTTCGTGTTGACGGCTTTGACGAGAGCGGAAGAAATGGAATGTTCGCCGCCGAGTCCGAGGAGGAATTTTCCGCTACGGACTATTTTTTTGGCATATTTGAAGATTTCGTTGAGCGTGCCTTCGGGACCGCAGGCGTCGGGTTCCATGGGTTCGAGTGTGGTGACGCCCGGGTGATAGATTTCTTTGCCGAGTTTAGGGTCGAAAAGTTCGACTTGTCGAGACGCGGCAATGATAGCGAGCGGGCCTTCCCGGCTTCCGGTGCGGAAGGAGACGGTGGAGTCGTAAGGTAACGGGAGGACGGCGTATTTGGATTTTTTATAATCGCTGTTTTCCGGCGGCAGTCCAAGGAAGTTGTAAGGGATGGTGACCATTGTAATTTCCTTTCTCCACAAGGTTATTTCCGCAAAAAAGAAGCTCCGCCGGTGAGGGCGAAGCTTCTATCAAAGTGTCAAAATTTTATTTCTGTTTGAGATATTTCTTCCAGACTTTGAGCGAGTCGGGATTTTTTTTGCAAACGTCGAGCATGGTTTCCACGAGTTCTTTGCGTTGCTTGAAGAGGCGTTTGGGTTTTCTCGCTTTATTCTTATTGAGCACATACTGGCAAAGAATGGGGAACGAGATCGACGAGCAGGAGTAGACGACGACGTGGTTGATATCTTCGGGTTTGAGTTTGCCCCAGCTTTTGGCTTCAGAGGGTGTGGCGCCGGAAAGGCCTCCCCATTGAGGCGAATCGGTCGTCAGTTGAATGAAGAAATCATGCCCGCCGGTGTAATTGCTTGGGTCTCGAAGGATTTGCCAGAGCATGGGCTGTGTTTGCATGTAGAAATTTTTGGGCGAACCACCGCCGAGTTCGACTACACCATTTTTCTTTGCGGCTCGAACCAATGCGGTGGATTCGAGGATGTCCTGGCAAGGATCGATGAGGATCGGTCGATCCAGAGCGTGTCCGATGGCCAGGTTCATCGCAATGGATGAATCGCCCGGCGAGCTGGTGTAAATGGGAACGTCATACTCTGCGGCGTTCACCAGCAGAGATTTTTCCGGATGAGGCGCAAGTTTCTTGACGACGTTGCCGATACGATAGTGCAGATCGGAAGTGGTGATCGGCTCGTTGGCCGGAATACCATTCATCGTTTGAAGGATGACGTTATCCGTGGAGGTCAACGTTTTATCGTCGTGGATGTAGACGTCGTAAATTCGTGCGATTTTCTTTTGGGCGAGTTCATCGTCGTTGGCGCCGAAGTTTCCCTGCTCCATCGGAAAGTCGAAGGGGCGGTGCAGATCGTGATAGAGATTGGCGCCGGTGCTGATGATGAAATCGACAAAACCGCGTTTCATCAATTCGATGATCGGACCTGACATGCCGATGGGCGTCATGGCGCCGGCCACGGTCAAGGCGATGGTGGCGTCGGAATCGATCATTCGCGAGAAAAGTTGGCAAGCTTCGGCGAGTCGACGCCCGTTAAAACCCGAACAGGCGAAAACGTTGTCCACCATATCGACCAGCAGTTCGTTTCCGGGCAGTTGGAGCGGTTCGATTGGACGACCGCCCCCGAGCCTGGAACGACATGAGTGTTTGGAACTCATCTTTTTTTTGCTTGTTTTTTTCTTCATGATTTCCTTGTCGTTAGTAAACAAATACTGCGGCGGCGACGACGGTTGTCCACAGACCGTTCTTGTCGCCTTCGGCCGTTTGAACAACATTGGCGGATTTAACAATCTGACCGCTCATGCGGTAAATTTCGCGTCGCGAATCGTAATCCGTGTCCGCGTCAAACTTGATGTCCAGCGTCGTTGCGAGCATGGTCGCCGCCATGTCTTCGACCAGATCGCCGCATTTTTTTTCTGTCAAACCATAGCCGTGGTGCTCGGAAATATATCCGTACTGATCGCCCGAAGCGGGAACCGCCAGACCGATGCCTGCGGTGGTAAGACGATTAGGTTCGTTGGTGCGAGATTCCGCCATGACGACAAACGCAATCTGCCCCGGTTTGAGCATTTTGATGCCTTTACTCTTGGGGACGATCTTACATCCAGGCGGAAGAATCGAGCTGACCTTGACCAGGTTCAAAGGAGCGATACCGGCGTCTCGCAACGCGACTTCGAAAGATTGCAGACTATACCTGTGTTTTCCGACACCTTTCGTGAAAAACATGTACTTTGGAACAATAGGTCCTTCCATTTAACCAAACCCTCACTACAAAAATCTAAAAGTTACCAGGAACAACAAGCTTTCAGCCGTCAGATGTCGGATTTTGGATTTCCAATTTATTTTACCGTGTCTGGTTATTAAAAGCAGCAAAGAATATGCCGCTTTATTTTTGGCTGATTACCGAACGCTCAAAATTTAAGAACGCAATTATATTCACATTATTTGACGGTGGCAAGGATTACTGAACGATAAAACAAATCTTGTGAAACAATTTTCGTCATTTTTGAAAGTCTTGTCGACGTTGTGGTTTCAAGGGAAACAGGCGTAGAAAAATAATCAGGCCTGGTGGCGGAGGGAGCCATCACCAGACCTGTATGTATTGCCACGATCGATTTCGTGCTCGCCGGCGTCCTTGCCAGTCTCGATTTCAGGGTCGTCCTTGACCTCTGTGGTCGTGGCATCGACACAACGGATTCATAGGTTTAATTTTATAATGTCCATTGAGAATATCAAATATAAAAAGAAATTAATTCATGTTTATCGGACCGGCAACGAGTCTTCTGCGGCGTTTAGGCGCTGTGGGGTCATGCGGTTCAAAAAATCGACGATTGTTTCCATTCGCCAGAGAAAGCATTTCAATGGGATTTGAGGCATAGAGGTCGGCTCGAAGTTCTTCCCATAGCCCTTCGACTCGGTTGAAAATTCCCCCGGTCAACAAGACATTCATATGGGGACACAGGCCGATTTCACGAATACGAAAAATCAGTTCGCGGGTCTGCGGAACGCCCGAAGGAGTGCTGCCGTAAACAACGAGAAGATTGGGATTGACGTTGCCGATAAACTCGGTGACGTCATCTTCCGCCACACCACTGCCGAGAAAAAAAACCTGCCAGCCGTCGGATTCAAGCAGATCGGCACACATTTGCCCGCCAAGTTCTTCGGATTCGGTCTCGGCACAAAGGATAATGGCCGATTTACCGTTGGACGGTTTGGGCATCAGTTGGGCCTGAACCTGATCCGTCAAAAAGCGGTTGATCCGCGTGGCCATGTTGCGAACCAGCACAGAAATACGATCTTCGCGGTAAAATTCGCTGATCTGTTCCATACTTGGAAAGAAGATATAACGGTAGATGTCATGAGCTTTCACACCGGTGGAAATCAATCGGCGAATAATATCGCGAGCGGTACTACGATTACCGGAAAGAATCGCTTCAACGTATTTGGGCAACATGACTTCTACTTGCATTAGACACCTCTTTTTAAATCGTAATATATTTCGTATTTTGTTTTTTCAATGTTAAACTAGATAAAATAGCTAACATAGATATGCTATCGGACAGGTGATTTTGAAATCTTTAGCTAAATACTCTAAATTATCTAAATTAACATATTTTGTGCGGCGATGAGGGAACAATACTTGAAAAGTCAATAAATCCGGCGGGAAATATGTATTATAAGTTGATGTTGAATAATAAGTTACGTTACATGTTTCTGCAAAAGGCAATTTTTACAAGAGTCTTCAACTTATCCAGCTTAAAGCATACCGTCAAAAAATTCTCAAAATGTTAAAATAGAACTAAATCTTAAATGAAGTGGCGGGGAGGATGAGGCGGAAGAGGATTTGCCCGCAGAAATTGGCGAAAACACCGGCGATAAGGTCGTCTGCCATGATGCCCCAGCCATGCGGCAAATTTTCCGCCTGCGAAGCAGGGGGGGGTTTGAGAATATCAAAAATTCGGAAGAGCAGAAACTGAACGACGGCAATAATTAACAAAGATGTTTTGTTATGAAAGGGAATAAATAGTAATGCGATCCACATGCCGGCGGCTTCGTCGAGGACGTAGTGCCCCGGATCGATTTTCTGAAAAAATTCAACAGCCCAGGGGCCGAGGACGACGCCCAGGATAGTTGCCAGAATAATCATTCCCCCTAAAATGCCATATAAAAGAGGAATGGTTTTTATAGAGAATGCAAGAATCAGAAAAATAACGGCGGCTGCGAGAGAACCCCAGGTGCCGGGGGCGATGGGGAGGTAACCTGTACCGAAAAATGTAATTACCAATTTTTTGAATAAATTAAACATGCTTGATTTTTATTACAATAATCAATGTCGGGTTATTCTTGTGCTTGATTCGGCGTTTCGTCGGATTTTTCCTCGATGGGAGGTGTAGATTCAGGTTTCGCTTGGATTTCAGCTTGGGTTTCCGGCAGTGGATAGGGCTGAAAGTTCGCCGGTTGTGTCAATTCGGCTCGATGCGTGCTGTAGAATTTGGTGATGTATCCGACCATCGAGAGCAGGGTCGAAATGACCATTGCCCAGATAAACGCCAGGCGGACGTGATGTGCCCAGGGTTCCTGTGAAAAATGGGCGATTGAGACCAGGACCACAACGACCGTTACGGTCTGGAGGAACATTTTGATTTTTCCCCAGAACATCGCGGGAAAGGCGTAGCCGTTGGCTTCACTGTGGCCTCGAAGTGTGGTGACCAGAAGTTCTCGCGCAATGATGATGGTAACGATCCAGGGAGTAACATCGGTAACGTTTTTGCCATCGACGACAAAATTCGGGCCGCAGAAAAAGATAAACGAACCGCCGATCATAATTTTATCGACGAAAGGATCCAGGAGTCGTCCGATACTGGTTTCCATATTATAGCGTCTTGCCAGATAGCCGTCGACCAGGTCCGAGACTCCCGCGAGGATAAAAAGAGCAACCGACAGATCAAGATACCACCAGGTCGATGGGGAATTCGGTTTCGCGAAAGCCAGCAGGATGAAAAAGCCGATCGACAGCACGAGGCGAGCCAGCGTGAGGTTGTTCGGTGTCAGGTATTTTTTGAGTTTTGCATTCATGATTATCTATTTAATAAAAAATGATCATTTTTTTGCCGGTTTGGCGATCAAGTCGTAACCACGTGATGCAGTACATTGTACCGTCAGTTTCGTTCCGGGCCTAGTGAATTTTGTTGTTAATTGATCGCGGGGAATAAGCGTAACCGGATCGACCTGAGGGGCTTGATGGCTATTGCGGGCGAGGATGTACTTTCGACCGGCGGGTGTGGGTTCGATATAGACATCAAATTTCTGGCCGACCTTCTCTTTCGCATGGGCGAAGGCGATTTTTCGTTGAAGTTTCATCAGCCGGTCCAATCGAGCGAGTTTGATGTCCTGCGGGATTTGATCTTTGAGTTTGGCTGCCTTGGTTCCCGGTTCGGGTGAATAGGCGAAAGCGCCCATAGCCTGGAATTTAAAATCCCGGACGAAATTGTAAAGTTCATCGAAGTCCTGTTCGGTTTCACCGGGAAAACCGACGATGAGCGTTGTGCGAATGTTGAGATTGGGAATGCGTGTTCGGAGTTTTTCCATGAGTTTAAGCGTATCGTCTTTTCCGATGCGCCGGCCCATGCGGTTCAGGATATTTTCGCTGATGTGCTGGAGGGGAATATCGACGTATTTGACGACATGTTCCAGTTCCGCAATGGCGTTAATGGTGGCGTCGGTGAAATTCGCGGGATAGGTGTACATCAGTCGAATCCAGTCGATCCCGGGAAGCTTGTTTAATCGCCGCAGGAGTTGAGCAAGACCATCTTTAAGATTCAGGTCGCTGCCGTAGTTGGTGGTTTCCTGTCCGATGAGGATCAATTCGCGTGCGCCGTCGGCGATCATCGTTTTGGCTTCGTCGATAATGGTCGCCAGGGGTTTGCTGCGATAGCCGCCGCGAATGGCGGGAATTCGACAGAAGGAACACCGTTGCGAGCAACCTTCGCTAATGCGGAGATAACACCAGTGTTGGGGCGTTAATCTTAGGCGAGTGGATTCGGACTCCATGGCCAGATATTTTTGAGTTGTCTGAACAATTCGGCGAGGTTTTTCACCGAGCGTTTTTACGATGACCGGAACAATGCTGGCTCGATCGTTGACACCGATGGCGGCATCGATTTCTTTCCATCGGGAAAGAATTTCTTTTCCCGCGATTTGCGACCAGCACCCCATGACGATGAGACATCGGCATCGGCCTGAGGGATATTTAAACTGCGAGAGTTGATCGATGACCTCGGCGGCTTCAGCTTGTGCCGATTGTAAAAAGCCGCAGGTGTTGACAATGAGCACATCCGCCCATGCGTAATCGTTTGTAACCGCCAGTCCCGCCTGGGCGAGTTCGCCCAGAAGGGTTTCACTTTCCACCAGATTTTTAGGACAGCCCAAGCTTACCATCGCTATCGTGGCGGGTTCGTATTCTTCATAACCAGTATTTTTTTGTTTCAAAGTTTCACTCTTTTCACATTATAAAAAAGCGTTAGAATTTCATGATTTTCTATTTCTACGCTTGACAATCAACCTAAAATTGTATAAAAGTATGACGTTGAAAGCAACGAGGGGACGTAGCTCAATTGGTTAGAGTACTGGACTGTCGATCCAGTGGTTGCGGGTTCGACTCCCGTCGTCCTCGGTGAATTATGCGATAAGGGATCAGGGCATCAAGTCCTTGATCCTTTTTTTTTGACTTTTTCCTCCGGCGAACTACAATCCTTCTATCATGAATACTGTTTATTCGATCGATAATACCATTTTTGCCTGGGCGACACTCAGGCGGGGGGGGAGCAGAGCGATTTTGAGACTCAGCGGTCCTGAGACATTCCCCGCGATACGCAAAATTTTCGAATTTGACAATACGGGAGAAATTTCAGGGTTTTCTGTGCGGGGAGTGGTATCGGGCTTTTTCCATTTGTCGGAAAAATTGAAGGTTCGAAGCCGGGTGTGGTTGTTTCCGGGGCCGAACAGTTATACCGGACAGGATATGGCCGAAATTCATACGATTTCCAGTCCGCCGTTGATGAGGCTCATCGATCAGCGGATGATCGGAGCGGGGCTTGAGCCGGCTAAACC
>JAAZAW010000268.1 GCA_012514125.1 Phycisphaerae bacterium
AGTATCGACAAACGGGATCGGATCGGCTTGATCGGCGCCAATGGATCAGGCAAATCGACCCTGCTGAAAATTCTTGCCGGTCTCGATCACGCCGATACAGGAACGATCGAGATCCGTCAGGATTTACGAATCGAATTCCTGCCGCAAAACCCCGTCTTCCAGGCAGAGCATAGTGTCCTGGAACATATTTTTTACGCCTCGAGCGATATCGCTCGCACGGTCCGTGATTATGAACGTGTGACTCATCAGCTTGAAGAAAATCCGGACGATCTCTCTTTGATGAATCAACTGAACAAACTCTCGCAACAGATGGACGCGATGAACGCCTGGGAATATCAAACACGGGCCCAGATGATTCTGACAAAACTCGGCGTGGTGGACTTCGACGTCAAAATGGGAACCCTTTCCGGTGGTTATCGCAAACGCGTCGCGCTCGCTCGCGCCTTGCTCGATGGATCGGACTTACTCATGCTCGACGAACCGACAAACCATCTCGATGCCGACACCGTCGCCTGGCTCGAAGAGTATCTGGAAAATTATCGCGGCGCCGTTCTTGTCGTTACTCATGATCGATATTTTCTCGATCGCGTCACTAATCGCATTCTGGAAATCGATCGCAGAGAAATGCGCGAATATGCGGGAAGTTTTTCCTATTACGTCGAACGAAAAGCTGAGTTTGAAGCGGCATTGGCGTCACAGGAATCCAAACGGCAAAATATCCTGCGAAAAGAACTCGAATGGTTAAGACGCGGCGCCAAAGCGAGACGAACCAAACAAAAAGCAAAAATCCAGCGAATCGAAACGATACAAAATATCACGTTCGAACGGCCCAGAGAGGAGCTCCACTTCGGCATCACCGCCCGCCGACTCGGCACAAAAGTCGTTGAAATGAAAAATCTAAGCAAGTCGTTCGACGATCGAAAAATCATCGATAATTTTTCCTATACCATCGAACGAGGCCAGCGTCTGGGGGTCATCGGACGAAACGGCGCAGGCAAGTCCACACTCGCGAATTTGATCACCGGAAAAATCCTGCCGGACGAAGAAACCGTCGCGGTCGGCGAAACTGTCTACTTCGGCTACTACGACCAGGAAAGCACCGATATGCGAATGGATGAGCGAGCCATCGACTACGTCAAACGCCAGGGCGGTGAACTCATCCGCGGACTTGAGGGAAATGTTCTGACAGCCGCCGCCGCGATGGAGCAGTTCAACTTCACGTCACAAATGATGTTCGCGCCCATCGAAAAACTTTCCGGCGGTGAACGGCGACGATTGTATCTGGTCCGTACCTTAATGAAAGACCCCAATTTTCTGATTCTCGATGAACCCACCAACGACCTGGATATCGCAACCCTCGAATCACTGGAAGATTTTCTCGACGGTTTCGGTGGGTGTCTGCTGGTCATCTCGCACGACCGTTATTTTCTGGATCGAACGGTCGATCAACTTATTGCGTTTGAAGGCAACGGCAAACTTCGAACGATCCCCGGCAACTACACCACCTACGAGCGTCTCCGCCGGGAAGAACAGGACCTTGAACGTTCACAGCGGGAAGCGACACGCCCGGAAGAAACAAAAAAGAAATCCAAACCCGCCCCGGCATCGAACCGGCAGAAAAAATTATCCTATATGGAAAAACGAGAACTCACCGAACTGGAAGAAAAAATCCCCGTTCAGGAAAATCAGTTAAAGGACCTGGAAAAACAGATGGTGGACGCCGCGACCGATTACATGAAACTCACCGAACTCTCGGAACTCCACTGCAAACTCAAAGAAAAACTGGAAGCCGATATCCTCCGCTGGGAAACCCTCGCCAGCCGGGAAGAAGGATAATCGAACGCGGGACACAATCCACACGCATCTTAGCCGGTGGTATAAATTTCAATATAACGTTGAATCCGTCCTAACTCCTGCTCAATGGCTTTGAGGGTCTGCGGTATTTCCTCCATCTTTTCCTCTTTGCCCTGAAGCGACAGTTCATTCGCCAACCGGGCCAGAGGCATCGCCGACATAGAATCCGCTCCGCTCTTGAGGCTATAGGACTCCTGGCGGATCACTTCAAGATCGCGATGCCTGATCGCTTCGCCGATCGTCACAAGCTGTTCCTGAGTCTTGTGTAAAAATTCAAACAGCAATTCATCGACAAGTTCCTTCGTCTCGAATTCCTTCATGAGTATCTGAATATCGACGGGCAGTGTCTCAGAACTCTCAGATACATCCGTGGGAGCAATGGCAATATCGGCCTGCGTAACAGGCTTCATCGCGGACAACCAACGACCGACCGTTAAAAGCAAAGCATCCCGACGAATCGGCTTGACGATAAAATCATTCATTCCTGCCTGTAAACATTTCTGTTGTGTGCCGGCTTCACCACTGGCGGTCAGGGCAATAATCGGCACATCCTTATTCAATGAATCCCCCTTCCGAATCAAACGTGTCGCCTCTTCACCGTCCATCACCGGCATTTGTAAATCCATGAAAATGATATCAAATTTCCGGGTCCGGCAGCTCTTCACCGCCTCAAGGCCGTTTCCCGCAATCTCCAGATTGTGCCCCTCCTGTTCCAGAAATAACTTCATGATCTGTTGATTCGTCGGATAGTCGTCCGCCAGCAATATATTCCCCACCTGCTGATCCAGCAATATTGGAGCCGATGCCCCAATTGACATCTCCGACTTCACCGCCGAGGCTGAACTGGTTTCCATCAAAAGTTCAAACCAGAAGGTACTGCCCTTGCCCTCTTCGCTCTCAACTTCGATCCTTCCCCCCATTAATTCCACCAATTGACTGGCGATCGACGTTCCCAAACCTGTGCCACCATACTTGCGCGTCATACTGACATCGGCCTGTGTAAAACTTTCAAAAATGCGTCCTTGTTTATCTTTCGGAATTCCTATTCCTGTATCGATCACCGAAAAACGCAACCGGCACGTGTCCTCATCAAGGTCCAAACATTCAACCACCACCTTAATCATGCCCTGCTCGGTAAATTTCAACGCATTTGAAATCAAATTCACCAGAACCTGTCTAAGCCGAAGCGAATCGCCTCGAACATATCTGGGCATCCGATCGGACAGTTCAAGTTGAAAATCCAACCTTTTCTGACGGGTTCGAATCTCTGTCGCTCCGTAAACCTCTTCGAGCAATCCCCGCAAATCGAAGGCATGAATATCCAACTCCATCCGTCCCGCCTCGATCTTTGCTACATCCAACAAATCGTTGATCAACGTCAGCAGAACTTCCGACTCTCGCAAAATCATTCGAGTATACCCATGAATATCTTCCACCGATTCACTGCTCAGAATCGCTTCGCAAAAACCGATCAACCCATTCATCGGCGTCCGAATCTCATGAGAAATATTGAACACAAAACGAGACTTGAGACGATTCGCCTGTTCGGCTATATCTCGCGCCTTTTCCAAGTCCGATGTCCGCTGGGCGACCAGGTCCTCAAGATGTTCCTGATACCGCAACAATTCATCATTGACCGACTTCAATTCACTGTTGTAGCGGCGATAAACCAGAATCATCGGTACCGCCGGCAGAAAGAAAAATAAGGCGGTCAGCGAAGATTTGAAATATTCCCGCCGAATCAGCGATTCAATAAAACTGATTTCGTAATCCGCGCAGGAAAGATATCGTCGCCCTCCCGGCGAAATCTGAGGCAGGGCAATCGATCGAAAAACACCCCAATCATCATGATAGGTCGCATAACAGGACCGACCGGTCTGATATGCTTCAATAAACATCGACGGAATATCCGAATAAGGATAAAAATACCATCGTTTTCGTTGATGAGCTTCTTCTTCAGTCACCGTCGGCGCGCTGAAATAAAACGTACCACCCGATTCCACCAGGGTATAAACATATTTGATCCCCCCATCCCTGGCAAAATTGTTCATGGCCCGGCGATTACGCAGCTCTTCCTCGAAAGAAATCGCCTTCTCATCAATCGCACGATCTTGAAAATCTTCCGCAAGCATATACTTAAGCCCTTTCGACGCAAGCAACAGGGTTTCGTCAATCTGACGATAAATCCGGTGCTCCGCCTGACGGGCATACCACCAACTATAGCCGATCACCGCACTCAGATAAAGTGCGATACAGCCCAGGAAATACGTCGCATACTTTTTCCGCTTGTCGGCACTCATTGTCGTATTTTGTTTACTTTTGTTGCCTTAGCAAAAATAGATTCATAATCCAACAAGTTATAAATCTTCAGCAAGTTCCTTCTACAAATATCGACCTAAACGAGGCCCCCCATAATTCGAAAATTAACTTTAAGATAAGACAAGAAATGAATTATTTTTGTTAAATATAATTATTATTAGCTAGTATAAATATCATCTCAACTCCAAAAATGAAAAAACCACGCGTCAAGTCTGCCGCTGTATTCCAAATTTTGCCCTTTATTCATGAAAAAAGCGTATAATCACTATCAATCGTCGAAGCTTGTTCTTTATCCTCGCACCTTTTCGTGTTAAAATAGGCCACGATTCATCCGAATCCTTACTTCATTAAAAAATGAAACAAGAATATTTTAGTTTGGAATCTTCTCAGAAAGGAGCCACGAATGAGTGAGTCCTCAAATAACAACCGCGTCGTTCTGGAAAGTATCAATTGGCGTCAGGCCCTTCCATTTACCCACATTTTCCGAACCTTCCGGCTTGCAATCACACACACCAAACTGCTTCTGGCATTGGCGGGAGTAATCACCTGCTTTCTCGGCGGCAGCTTTCTGGATCTGATCGCCGGCAATCGTGTCGTACAGGAAAAACCTTTCTATGATTTAAGGATACCGGCAGATGAAATTCAAAAATATATCGATTCGCCCACAATGGTTGAGTTCGAGCGTTGGCGAAAACAAACCAAAGACCAAAACAGGCAAATGCTCTCTCTGGCACTGACCCAGCACCTGAAATCCACTCAGCAGCCCCAGGAATTGACCAATGATAATCAGGGTATGAGTGAGTTGGCCAATGCCCTCGAAACTCAGCAAGGGCGAAGCCTTGAGATCATCAAAAAACGCTACAATCAGAGCGAATCTATCATCAAAAAAAACTATGAAACTCTGCAAAAAAACGCCAAAGATAAAAAGAAACTCGATGAACAATACGACCAGGATATCGATAATCTACGTAATGCCAGAGACTTCCTGATCGTCGCCATCAAAAAATCCCCTCGCGTTGCAGGAAAAGTCCTTCAATTTACTCCCGCTCAAGCCTCAGAAATTCTTGTTCGCTCCGATCCCCTCGCTAAAGATCAAATGAAGGAAACCCAAAACATCCGGGCGGACCGTGAAGAACTCGAGAAAACCATCGCATTGGCTGCGTCATACGACCGAATCAACAATACCAAAGGACTGGGTATCTTCCATTCCTTCCTTTATTATAATATCCTGATGTTCAATTCCGCCATTGACTCGGTTCTCGCCGCTGAACTTTTCAGCAACCCGAACTTCAAAAGCTTTGAACAAACTCCGGGTGTCCCCCCCGGACTCGTCAAAACCCTGGGCTTGGCCCTTGCAGGACTGGCCTGGTTCGTCCATGTACACTGGCTTTACTTTATTATCTACTTTCTCTTCTGCCTGGCAATATGGGCTATTGCCGGCGGGGCCATCTCGCGACTTGTTGCCTTACATGCTACGCGAGATGAAAAAATTCCGTTGAAAGAAGCCGTCTCATTTGCCACGAGAAAATTTGTCAGCTTCTTTACCGCCCCCCTCATGCCCATCCTCTTCATCCTCGGCTGCTGCGTACCACTGCTGGTGATCGGGTTTGTCGGCGCCATTCCCTTCCTCGGTGAACTGATCGTCGGCATTGGATTCATCCTCGTTTTGCTCATCAGCTTCGCACTGGCCATGTTGATTATCGGCGGGATAGGCGGTCTGGGCATGCTTTACCCAACCATCGCCGTCGAAGGGTCCGATTCCTTCGACGCCTTTAGCCGATCATACAGTTATGTCTATGGCCGACCCTGGCGAACCATTTTCTACACCCTCGTTGCTGCCATCTACGGCACACTGTGCTTCGTCTTTGTCAAACTTGCCGCCAGTCTGATTTTCTATGCAGCCTCAGCGATTACCGGTAAAACCATGAACATTGCCGATGCCGCTTACGCCGCTCCATTAGGCAAGCTTCAGGCCATTTGGTTCAACCCTTCTTTCTCGGGACCGTTTTTCGGACATTTCTATCAATTTCCGCTAAGTCTCTCTGAAAAAATTGCCGGCTTCTTTATCGCGATATGGGTCTTCCTGCTCGTGGGCATGGTGGTCGCGTTTGCCATCAGTTTTTTCTTCAGCGGATACACCATGATCTACCTGCTGCTCCGACGGGCAGTCGATTCCACCGAACTCGACGAAGTTTATGTGGAAGAATTTGAAACCCGTATGCCGGAAACCATGCCTCCTGCCGCTGATGAACCCACAGAGGAATCTCAATCCTCGCAGCCGCAAACTTCGTCCTCGGAGCAACTACCGCCTGAAACCGGTATTTCCGAATCGAATGAAGAGCCGCAAGGTTAAATCATAACCTTTTGAAAACACATATGTTATAAAAGGTCACGCCTTTAGCGTGACCTTTTTTATTTTTTATCTTTTATTTTTACCTTTTATTTTTTGGATTTCTCTATTTTGTATTTTACTTTTATTTGAAGCAACGATATAGATAATCTACTTTAAAATCTATGGCATGTTTGCGGGAACCCTGTATCGCGATCGCCATAAAATTAGGAAGGAAAGGAGTTACAGAAAATGAAAAATCGGTTATTGCTCTTGATGGCCTGTACTTTCGCAACGTTGTCCCTGTTTGCACCTGCTTTTGCAGCCAATCTGGGAACTGCCAACGACTACAATCTTTTTGTTTTCGAAGATTTTTATGCCCAAACAGGCTCAGGAATTGGAGGCAATGTCGCTATTGGTGGAAATGCCTATATGTCCAGCTATAGCGTGGCCAGGCAACTCCAGGGAAACAACGCAAAACTTGTTGTTGACGGCGATCTGACCTGGGAAGTCTATGGGACCGTTGGCAATGACGGCAGCGGCAACATCTACGTCGGCGGCACGCCGAATATTCACTCTAATGTTACTTACAATGAACCCTGCCTTCCCCAGAACATTGTCGACTTCTCAGCAGCTCGAAGTTACCTGAACCAGGCATCATCGATCTGGAGTACACAGGCTTCGACGGGAACAGTTAGTTTGGAATGGGGCACTCTGGATTTGGTCGGCAGTTCTACCGAACTCAATGTATTCAATCTGACCACTCAGGAGCTTGACATCAACACCCTGAACATCACTGCACCGGCAGATTCAACCGTCCTGGTAAACGTCAGCGGCAGTAATGTTATCATGGAAAATTTCGGCATGTTCCTCAAGAACGGCCTGACGTCGAATTACGTGTTGTTTAATTTCTATGAAGCAACGTCGCTGAAACTCACCGGTTGTGAATTCAACGGCAGCATTCTGGCTCCCGATGCGGCGATTGATTTTCAGTATCCTATACTTAACGGAACCTTGATTGGCAAATCGATCGGCGAACCTTATACCCGTTGCGGTACAATGTACCATGTCCCCTTCCAAGGGGATTTACCGGCTGTCCCGGAACCCGCGACACTGTTGTTATTTGTTAGCGGAGCATTCCTTCTAGCAGAAAAGAAGAAGATAAAATTCAAACAATAATAAAACACACAATCAAACATCCTCCCGACTGGGAGGATGTTTAAAATAGTTCGAATAATCCCGGCTGAATTCGTTGACGCGAGGATAACCAAGATATTCTGCAATTTGTGTAATATTCAGAGTCGAAAAGCGCAACAACCCCTTGGCTTCCTCCATGCGAAGCTGTCGAATGCGACTCATGGGACTTTGTCCCGTTGCTCGACGACAATTTCGTACAATACCGGCCTTGCTGCAATGGGCCATCTCCGCCAACTCTTCCAACATCGGTCTGAATCTTCGTTCTCGTCGAAGCCGGTCTTCAAGCCTCCACCAACTCGAATTTTCTTCTTCCGAAGCACTGGAAAATGCGTGTTTTTTTTCCTGAATATGGCCAAGAACGGCCAATAAAGCGGAAAATACTTTAAAATTCCGCTCCGTCCGATCAGACAGGAGGGACGCTTCGTAGAGCGCATGAAAATTTTTCCGAATAACGCCGTCGGAGGGAAATACCCGCATATCCAATGGCAACGGAGGTAATTTCGAGGCGGAAAACCCCACCGAAAGAAACGTAACTCGTTCCTGGTTTCCAAGCCATTCGACATCTTCCGTTTCATGATAATAAATGACATCACCCGGTCGAATGGCGTATTCCCGTTTATTGGTGCGCAGTTGATAATGTCCTTCGAGAACCAGATGCAACAGATGTCCCGGTAATGATCGGCAACGCGATCCGCCGCCCGCTTCATGAACAAATTTCCATATTCCGCAAACGAACTCGACAGGGCCCGCCATCGAGAGAATACCGGCTGAAAAGACATCGTCTCTCATTTCCAACCTTCCTTTCGTCGTTTTAAAACCATCATATCACAAGTGATTCGATTTGCGAACTACTTTGCTTGCTATTGCTAACGACAATTGCGATAAATACAGATAAAATACTATAGAGTGTCTCACTCTTTAAATTAAATACATCACTCTGGCGTAGGAGAAAATTTCATGACACGACGTGAAAGACTGATGAAAACATTACGTGGGGAACCGGTCGATCGTCCGGCGGTTTATTTTTACGAGATCGCGGGGTTTTGTCCCAATCCAAATGATCCGGACCCTTACAATGTCTATAACGATCCTTCCTGGAAACCCCTGCTCGATTTGGCAAATAACGAAACCGATATTATTCAATTCTGCCTGCCGAAGACTTCTTGGGCTTATCCGGAACTGCGGGAGAAACATTTCCACTATGAGACGTGGGAGGAAGGAAACTCTCGATTTACTCGCACCACATTGGAAGCAGGCAATCGAACACTGACTCATCTGATTCGCCAGGATGCACCGGTCAATACTCTCTGGACACTGGAGCATTTCCTCAAAAACACCGACGATCTTCGAGCCTATCTGGACCTTCCGGATGAACTCCTGGAACTTAAGATTGACACAACTCCAATGGTTCAACAGGAAAAAAATCTCGGCGATGCCGGAATCGTCATGGTGGATATGGGTGATCCAATTTGCCATGCCGCCGATTTATTTTCCATGGAAGAATACACCGTTACCGCTTTGACCGAGCAGGAACTCTTTCATCGTTTGCTTCAAAAATTTGCCCGCTCGCTCCATCGCCAAACGGAAACAATCTCACGAAATTTCCCCGGCAGGCTCTGGCGAATTTACGGATCGGAATATGCTTCCGAGCCTTATCTTCCTCCAAGCCTTTACAACGAATATGTTGTAACCTACACCGGACCGATGGTAAAAATGGTGCAACAACACGGCGGATATGTACGCCTTCACTCTCATGGCAGACTGCGAAACATCCTGCCTTATATCGCCGCCATGAAAATCGACGCCCTGGACCCCATCGAACCTCCCCCGCAAGGTGATATCGAGCTTTATGAAGTCCGCGAAAAATATGGCAAAAATTGTGTCCTCTTCGGAAATATCGAAATTTCTGACATTGAAAATCTCGACCCCGACGCGTTCACCAAAAAAGTTGATCGTGCGCTTGAAGAAGGCACCCGAGGCACGGGACGAGGATTCGTCATGACTCCCTCCGCCTCGCCTTACGGTCGGACAATCACCCAGCGAACCTTAACCAATTACACCATCATGGTCGAACGAACAAAAAAGTTTCATTCATAACCCGAACCACTATGCGGTTACCTTATCGTATGAAACAAAAAAAGGCGAAGCCAACCAGCTTCGCCTTTTTTATTTCTGAAAATTCAACCGATCTAAAAATCAACCTCGCAACCGGAAATCCTGCTCGAAATCTTGTCGATCTTCAGCGTATCAATCATTGTCGGGGCCGCTTCCTCACGAACCATAATCTTGGGTTTAACCAGAATCATTAACGTGAAGTTGTCACGAGTCATCGACTTGTTGGCGAAGAATCGTTTGAGTACGGGCAGTTTACTTAAAACCGGAGGACCTGCTTCGATCTCGATTTCACCGTTCTGCTTCAATCCACCGATCAGGAGCGTTCCGCCGTCCGGAACCGAAACTACTGTTTCCACGCGAGTTGTTCGTCGGCCCGGATAAACATAACGTGAGAAACCAACACTACCCGGAGCCACAATCGGAACTTCAATCGCCAGATCGGCATCCGCGGCACGAACCGTCAACTGCGGCACAACGTACATGTTGACATATTTCAAATCACGAGTCGAGGCACGAACCGCCAACACGGTTCCAAATCCCATATATTCAACTGTCGGTTCCTGACCTGCAGCCTGCTCGCCCACAGTGACTTCGATGGATTCAACATAAGGAATGTCGGTCTGAACCGCGATATATCCTAATGATCCATTTTCCATCACCACACGCGGTGCCTGAACAATGGTGCTGTATCGATCCATCTGAGTCGCCTCAAGAAGGAAATTCACTTGCAAATCATCCAGAAAAGCGCCCATCACCTGAAATGCCGGCTTACTGAACGAGTTCGCCAAGTTTCCCGGCAATGCGGTATCTTGCGGCGCCGTCATTTCATTCGAAGAATTCAACATCGGAATAGGCGTCCAGTTATTTCGAGAACCCCGAGGCTGAGGAACCAACCCGGGCGCACCGTAAGGCTGTGCATAACCCGGGGGCAATGCGCCGCCGGCACCCGTGGGCGTTGCGGGCAAGGCACCAAGATATGAAAACTGCCTCGGCTGTAAGAGCATGGCCGATGCGCCGTTTGGATCGCCGAACCCATTCTGAGCGCCCGTAAAATCATAACCGGCATTACCCTGGTTAAAGATAATATCCAGATCCAAACCGATCTTTTCAAGGAAGTTATTCGATATGGTAATAAACCGGGCTTCCATGGCAATCTGTACCGACTGCACTTCACGTAAGGAATCAAGGAAACTCAAAATTTGATCGTGTACTTCCGCCGTCTGATAAACAATCAACCAGTTATTTCGCCAGACATTCACAGTCCCTTCGCCACCGGCTTCCGCCCATGACTGCGGTGAAATGGTCGTCGTAATCAGCGTCAAGAGAATCTCGACCAGTTCACTTAATGATTGCAACTCATCAAATTCTTTCGCTTCAAGATCTTCCTGCTGAATCGATTCATCTTCCTGTTGAGGCTCGACCGCGGGAATGGCACTCAACGACGGTTGATAAGACATAATGTCGGAAATATTATAAACACGCGTCTCAAGGCGGCCCAAACGCGGAGCCAAATTTGCCATCCGCAAAGTATCCTTATCGGAAATCTGCACCACACCATTGGTGTCGATCGCATAATCAACCTCGGAATCGCTCGTCCCGATGGTACGAAGCAATAGCTCCAACGCCGTCTTAAGGTTGATATCCTTGAATCCCTGCAACGCCTCTGTATTGACTTCCTGATCGGGCGTTATGGCAAGAAACTCAAGAACATCCCACTTCACAAAAAGTTGCAGCCCTTTGCTGTTGAACACATTAAACGCATCACGAAGCGTACCGCTGAACACTTTGGTATCTTCGATGAAAGTCTGCACCAATTTTTTTTCGGTTATACGGGCAGGGGTATCGCTTAGACCCATCTTGCCCGAACGACGAATCAACTCGTCACGACGCTCGGACAGTTCCCGCCAATTTTTCGGATATTGAATCTCTTTCGACCAGGCAATACGCGACTCATCCGAATCAACCAGCGAATTCCTGCCTTCCGACGCAATTAAATCGCGTATCTCACGCTGACGCGTGTAATCCGCAATCTCCTGAAGGTCCTCAATAAACCACTTGGCTCGATCAAAGTTCGGTTCGATTTCAAGAATCTGCTGGGCAACAACAATCGCTTCCGCAAATCGTTTCTCGCGACGAAGTGCGATCGCCTCCGAAAAAAGTCCTTGGATTTTGTCAAATTTCTCGTTTTCGACCTGAAGCTCACGCTCCATTTTCTTGCGTTCCGCTTCTTTCACCTGCTGAAGAACCTGCTGCTGTTCAAACGCTTGCTCTTCACTATCAATCATCTTGGCCAAACCATCAACCTGCAAAAGCAACTGTTCAAGCTCATCTTGCTTGAACAACATGCGAGATCGCAAAATATCCTGCCTCGCCTGGCGAAGCCTGTCACGGGCGACAAGATACTGACGATTGATCACCGCTTGGCGAACCTGACGCTCCGATTCCTGGAACGACGCCAATGCCTGCTCCCGCTGAATATTACGAGAAGCAAGAATTTCATCCAGCAAAGTCGGCTCCGCCGGACCACCCGGTGTACGCTCCAAGACCGGAGGACACGTGGGACCTGCCGCTACAGGAGCAGACGGAGCAACGTCATTCCCGGCGGAAACAACCTGACCCTGCTTTTCCGCAACTTCGGGTTTCGGAGCCGGTGTCAAAACCACCGAAGCCTCTTTCTTCGGCTCAGCCGCCGGAGCTTTAACCTCAGGCTTCGCCGCGCCGCGTTTCTTGGGAATCACACCCAATTGGACCTGGGCTTCCTGAACCCACGACTTGGGAATATAAGCCTTGGCGGAAAGAACACGTTTGAAATGCTTTTGAGCCGCATCGAAGTCTCCCGACTTCAACGCTTCCTTTCCCTGACTTAACGATTCTTCGGCAATCCGATATTCCGTCGCCCCCCGTGCCGATTCATCGAGCAACTGATCGAGTTGATCACGCTGTTGCTTGGACAATTTCTGCGCGTCGTTATCTATCCGACGTGCCTGACGAAAAAGAATGCTTGCTTGCTCATAATTATGACTCTGAAAAGCCTGCAATCCCTTTTCTATCAAAACCTGAGGATCATCAGGCTGGGTTGTATTCTCGGCTTGGACCGGGCTTATATATAAAAATGCAGCCAGGACAGCACTGAGAAGTGCGAGAAGTTTATAGGTCCGCAATGTCGTATCCTCCACGTTTTCTGAACAAAATTCTCTCAAGGTGAACAGGCATCTAACCTCTTCACACGCAAGACTATCGAGAGATTCTTCGCCAAAAAGTCAATGGTACAAAGTGTACCGCAGCCTTCACCATTGATCAAGCGAAAAATCAAATAACATAAAGACTTAAGAATATCTCTGCCTTATTTTTCCAGCCAGGAACGTCTCGAAAATTCATGACGCCAAACTCCAGACTCTTTGTTTTAAGTGAAAGAAGAATTTTCAATCTCTCACTCATCAATCTCGGAAAATCGTTCTGCGTATCACCATGGGGACCGACAGAGGATAAACGGAACTTTTTACGGAAAAACTTCTACCAAAAATTATTCCTGATTACGCAGGTTTCATAAAACATAACTATCGAACGCTTCTCATCTCTCTCATCATCTTACCAATCCGGACACGCTGATCTCTTAACATATCCTGTGATTTTTTATAATCCTCCGATTCTTTAATTCGAATCGAATTCTGTTGAAGCGATTGACCGTCAGATGTCTGAATCGTCACATTCACTTCACGTTCTGCCGAACCCGGGGAAATTTCTGCGAGAACCCAGCCCATATTGAAATCCAGCTCCTCAAAACCCAAATCCTCAGCATTTTGACCCGGCACAGGAAGCAATTTGACCTTTTTCTTGTCGCCTATCGCTTCGCCTTCCTTGACAATGAAAACCTCGCTATACAAACTACCTAAATGCCACTTAATAACAGTAAACTTAGCTGTCTTTTTGTCGTTACCCAGACCATCGACAAAACAATAATACTCATGATCCAGTTTTACCGGCTCAGAAACCTCAGCCCATGGACCGGCGATACCTGCCAGAAGCGTATTCGAGGGATCTTTTAAATATAACTTGTAACCAGCCAGAGGATTATACATCACCGGACGAATCCGATATTTATACGTTTGTCCGGGGACGCCGAACAGATCGATCGCCCAGATTTTGAGTTTCTTCTCCAATCTGCGTTCCTCATTCGTCAATTTCTGTACCGTAACCTGCCTGGGCTGTTGCATCCTGCCTCTTCCGCCCATCCCCATCTCACCCGGCATACCAAGCCCCATCATTGCAGGGTCCATTGCACCCGGCGGCATACCCGGTCCTATCATCGCAGGATCCATGCCCATCCCGGGCCCACCGACAGCCGTTCTGCCGCCTGCCCGATTCGTCCGCCTGACACCCCCCCCCATCGCCGGACCGCCAGGTCCGCCGGGCATCATCCCCGGACCGCCCCCTCCCATCCTGCGGGAAGCACGGCCACCCGGCCCACCGACACCCATTCCTGGGTCAACCCGCTGCCGACGAGCAGGCTGAACTGCCTGCCTGCGCTCACGGGGTTTTCTAGTAGCTTCGACCACCGGCTTTTTCTCACCAGGCAGTAACGGGGGGGTCCATTCGCTTCCATATAAAACCGTTGGAAGCTCCGGCATCATTGCAGAACTTTCGACTTGACTCAGTTGTGAAAATACCTCATTGCGGAGGCTTCGCAGATCATCCATCGAATCCACTTTAAGCGATTCTTCCGAAGTGATGACCAGACTATCGGAATATGGGAAAGGAACATCTTGCCATTCACCGATTACTTTACCCTGATCGTCAACCGGTGCACGCTGGATATCCACTCGAATAAACATGGGTTCTTTTTCGATTTTTTCAGGGAGTTTTTCCAACTCCAGGCGTTGTTTTTCCAGATCGATTTCACCCGCGATGGCCGCCCAACTGACATCGACCTGATCCTGATCGGTTCCCAACAAGTCCTGCAACTCCATATCGCCGTTGACATCCACCGTGCTTCGTCCGTTGGTGGTCGTCAATTTTGTTACAGGTAAAACCTTGGGAAGAACATATTTTTCTTTGATAATCGGGATATCCGGAGGAGTGCGATCTTCCATTTCCTTATTTGGAAGAGCCACGGGAACGAGAGGCTTGAGAGAAGATTCCGGTAGTGCCGCCAAGCTTGTCTGAGCGTCGCCCTGCGACTGGGGCAATTTAATTTCAGGCCAATCGGATTCCCGCTGTTTGGCAGTAGCGTCCAGTTGCTCCGCCTGCTGTCGAATCATGGCGGAAGCCTGACCCGGTTTGACCGTACCGGACCCAAGCTGAATGCTTGTCGGAGAGGAAATCGCGTAAGCAATCAATATATAAATCAGGACCAGGGCGGCAATTCCCAGAAGTCCCTTTTCAAAATGCTCTTCGATCGGACTCAATTTTTTTGTAGGCATTTTTATCTCCGAAATTCCCTTAAATCGATTTTAAGCGGATTATCTTCTTTGCATGTCCTCTCCGCTCAGGGCGGCGCGAATCATTTTAGGCATCAACCCTTTGAGGTTATCGCGTTTTTCGATCGACTCGACCTCCACACGTTTACCATCATACATCACCAACACCGGTTTGTTCGTTTCCTTGTTCAAGTCGTAACCCACGATACCCCAGTGATAAAAATCACTTAGCAGGTATGTTTCCCAATAGGTTGTCAACTCAACCACCGGCGCGGTACCATAGTCGTAAAGATTGTTGAGCTTCATGCCTCCATACGAAGACACGTTTTTATCCGCGGCGATATCCTGGATATCCGCAATCGACCACGAATAGAGCACATAGTGCCCCTGTTTGTACATCGCATCAATGAATTGCGGTATTCGACTGGCATCGACCACACACGTGATCGAAAAACGAAGCACATTGTAATGATCGCTGGACACCATTCCGGTAAAGCTTTCCGGTAACTGGGATTGTTCTCGTCCGATGTAGCCGTCTTTGAGCAGGTACCCATGCATGAGTCCGAGATTCGTAATCCGCTTGACGACGGATTGCGTCACATTCTTCGCTTCCCGATTCGCCTCGGCAACGGCATGGGCAATGTCCTGCTGGAGCCAGAGAGACAATTGAGCCCACCACATGCTTTCCACTGTCGGCGGGGTGCCGCCTGTACTCGTGTAAACTTCGCCGATGATATCCAGATTGGATTGATTGCAATAAACTTTGATCTCATCGGCCCGTTTCTTAGCAGCCGATACAACGGCCCAAATCTTCAAATCGTCCTGCGATTGTGTCATGGCGGCTCGCCTGGTTGTTTTCGCGCCGCCACCGATATCGTCCATCAAAAAGCCCAGATCCTGGGCGACGTTTTCTTCTTCTTCGGCAATCTCTTTTTCGCTCGGTACCGGTCCAGCCTGCATCGTTTTTAATAGATCGTCTATCGCCTTACGATATTCGTTCCGAAATTTCCAGGGTTGAGCGTCTGAAATCGGTGTGGGAAAAATCCCATCCACGAGAATTTTGCGTTTGATCTCGCTTGTCTGAGGGTTATATCCGATATTTTCCTTTAAACTGCGTTCCAGGAGCTTATACCCTTGCGCCTTGGATTGAGCCGACAGCCCCTTTATTTTTTCGACAATTTTTTCAGTGGGAATCAGGTTCATTCGCTTACCGTCTTCCAATTCCACTGAAACCCCTCGGCTCAGGTCCTCGATCGTGGTCAACTGGGAATTCACAGCGGAAAAATCTTCCTTCACACTGCCGATTTTCATCATACCCAGCACGATCAGAACGATGGCCAGGACCGCCACGGCGGCACTGATTACCATAATCAAGTTCTTCTTGATAAAATCCATATCCTGTAAACCTCACTTTGTTACCACACGTCATGCGTGTGTTGGATTTAATTCGTTCGCGATGTTCCTGAAGAATCGTCCTCCGTATTGTCCGCAGGAGGCGTTCCGATATTGACCACAAACACCACACTAAAGGCGGCATCGTTGACCATTGTTTCATCGGTAATCGGGTCGTTTAGAGCCGTTCCGGATTTTTTCATTGTTTCCTGTTGCGAAAGAGGAACCAGAGGCTGCTGGCAGGACACCAGATTAACATGGTCAATCCAGAACGTTTTTTTGTTTTTTCTCGCCCATGTTTGATCGTACTGACGGAATTTCTTTATCATCTGATTGGTCAGGAATTCGGGAGCATTGGTGTGAGGGGTCGTCCCTTTGAGCGTCACAATAAACGCTTTTTTTCCATCCTGCTGCATCGCGTTGCCGGAGCGCTGACGCATC
>JAAZAW010000269.1 GCA_012514125.1 Phycisphaerae bacterium
ACCCTATTAAAACACACTCCATCCGAGCGCGCCAGGTTAAAATAGGTAATTTGGAAATATTTTTTTAGCGAAGTTTCGCCCGCAGGGTTGAGACTCTCGATTGCAAATTTTGTGCCGAACAGGATTGTGAAATGCGCCCTATTTTTCGGGACACTCCCCTATGGACTTTTTTGCTTTGGCGTTGCAAGTCGGTCGATAAGACCTTATCATTTTCTGCTATGTGGACCGTAATATCAAGAACAAGGAAGGCGATACCCGGACTGGCGAAAATTCTGCTGGCAGTGTTTCTGCTGGGCAGCCTTGGCTTTGCCGTGTACGTTCAACATCTGAAAAAAAATTTTCTCAAGCCGGACCTGGACACGCCCATCCAGCTGCGGACCGATTCCGGAGTGATCAGCCTGATGCTCTCGTCACGCTGGGAAAAAATGGCCGAATCGCAATCTCCTATCGGCAGGATGGAAATCCGATCGATTCCGGGAAGCTCGGCGCAGGAGACCGCGGGATTTTTTTATCTGAACCTGATGCCCAAGCAACTGGTTCCCGAGTCGCAATTTTTACTCCTGGCCCGTCAAAATGGGTGGGTTGGGCACATCCGTTCGCTGAAGATGACCCAAAACACACAAAGCACCATCGCCTTTCCCAATTTTGAGGCTGTGGCGCTCTATCTCGAATCGGGCAGGAGTATGATCCTGGTTTCGCGGATGATCTACCTGCCCAACGGCATGACGCTTTCGATGACCTTTATTACTTCGCCGCAGGGACCGATCCACTCGGATTACTGGCTTGAGGAACTGGCTCAAACGGTCCAATTCACACCCGGCGATCAACTTCATCAGGTCAGGCGTGATCAAACGCAAGACATCAGCCTCGGCGGTATCACGCTGCAAATCCCGGAAGACCTCTGGGTCCTGCGTGAGGCCGACGGCGGGTCGCTTTATCTTCAGCCTGCGGGCAAGGCCTCGACCGACCACTGGCAGGCGAGGATCAAACCCATGTTTCTTCCCGCCTTTCGAGAGCCTGAGGCGGTTTTGAATGATTTTTTTTTCGATCCATTCGAATCGGAGCAGCGAATTGTTTTCCCTGAACCGGTCCGCATGGGCGATTTTATGCTCTACCAGGCCAACCTGGACTCGCCCCGCCAATCGACGGATGATGAATTGAGCCGGCAACACTATGGGTACCTTTTGCATCGAGCCGACGGCCTGGCGATTTTGACCACGCTGGAAACGATGCCGGAATCCCAAAAAAAGGCCCGGGATACGGTACGGCGTATTTTGACACACATCAAAGTGCCGGCTCAGACGCCTGCGACGTCGGCGGCAACGCAACCGGCGATCAAAACGTTTCTTTCGCCTGCGGTTGTGGCCGATCAGGCGGAGGCTCTCGGCGGCTGGTTTCTGATCAAACAGAACGATATCCGCATCGGTTTCGAGGCCGTTCTGGTGACGGCCATGCCCGGAGCGTCGGACCCTGAAATGAGTGTTGTGAGCTATTCCTTTTTTGATACCGATCTTCTGGGATATCAGGAAGACACCCGCTGGCGGATGACGACGGACCTGATGCGGGCGAATTATGAATCTCACGTCAAAACACAATTTTCGCTGGACGGGCGCTCGATCCACCATGTGCTGATCCATCGTCA
This sequence comes from Phycisphaerae bacterium, assembly GCA_012514125.1. Lineage (GTDB taxonomy): Bacteria > Planctomycetota > Phycisphaerae > JAAYCJ01 > JAAYCJ01 > JAAZAW01. The sequence continues at coordinate 1,643 of JAAZAW010000269.1, forward strand.
TGAGGCCGGGCCGGCCACGCTGCAACTCAAGGTCAAACTCAACCGGGATATCACCACGCAGGAATTCTCCCGGCCCGACGATTTTCTGCCCGGCGGCAGTGAGCAAATCCTCATCAATCAGATGGCCCGGGAAACCTGGACCGGACCGGATTCGATTCAGATTTCACAGTGTTCGGATTTTCAGGCCCGGCTCGAAACGATGCAGATCCGGCGAGGCAGGGCCGGCGACGGGCCAAGGCGTGTTTTTGTATCCACGGATCATCAAAGCCAATTTACTACCCATCTTTTCGATGAAAATGGGCGATGGCTTGGCCGGTACGATCCGAACGGTTTTTCCATTACCCGATCTTCACCGGAAGAAATTCAACGATTTTATCCAAAACTTTTCGTTCTGGCCCGACAACGGCTTGAGCTACTCGCCGGCGGCGAACGGCCCGACCGGGAAAACGAATAATCGATTCATCGCAATAGAATTCTCATAGAAATGCAAGGAGCTTGAAAATGTCTGATATTTATGATGTTGTGATTATCGGAGCCGGCCCCGCGGGATTGGCGGCTGCGATTTATACCTCGCGCGATCGGCATAGAACGATTGTTCTGGATAAGATGATCCCCGGCGGGCAGATCAACAATACCGACCGAATTGAAAACTATCCGGGCTTCCTGAAAATCAGCGGTACGGAACTGGTCAGCCAGATGGAAGAACAATGCCGAACTTTCGGCGCCGAAATTCGGCAACTGGCCCAGGTCACCGCGCTTGAGCGGATGCCCGACGGCCTGATCCGGGTTGAAATCAACAAGAAAGAAACGATCCGCGCCCGCGCGATCATTCTGACCCCCGGCAGCGATTATCGTAAACTCGGTGTTCCCGGTGAGGATCGTTTTCGTCAGGCCGGTACGGGCGTCAGCTATTGCGGCACCTGCGATGCACCCTTTTTTAAAGACAAGACCGTCGTCGCCGTCGGCGGCGGCAACACCGCGTTGCAGGAATCGCTCCATCTGGCCAAGTATGTGAAAAAGCTTTACCTGGTGCATCGCCGGCAGGAATTTCGCGCGGAAAGCATTCTGGTCGAAGAACTTGAGCATGTGGTCAAGAAAGGAAAGATCGAACTGGTCCTCGATTCGCGGGTCACCAGTATCGAAGGCAAAGACCGGGTCGAACAGGCGGTCACGCTGAACATCAAGACCAATCAGGTCAGAACGATCGATTGCGACGGTGTCTTCATTTTTGTCGGCATGATTCCGAATACCGGATTTCTGAAAGGTTTTGTGGAACTCGACGAAGCGGGATTCATCAAATGCGATCCGTGGTATCTGCGGACAAACGTGCCTGGCGTCTTCACAGCCGGCGATTGCCGTATCGGCGCGGCGATGCAACTGGCCACCGCGACCGGAGACGGTGTTAACGTCGCGATGGTCCTGGATAGATATCTGAAAGACCCCCACTGGTGGTCCAAACCGGGGCCGTAGAAAAACCGTAGAAATATGGCATAAAATCTCCGGCGGCAGGATTGTCAAAGCTGTGAAAGTATGGCGGTTTTAGTCATTCTCGGAAGCTGAGTCGGATTCGGGAGTGAAGGGTTGAGCGGTCAGTTTATTGTCGAGACCCTTGCTGAGGATTTCGATTTTTCGTTCGGCTTTTTCGAGAATCTGTTTGCAGTGCTGAACCAGTTTACAGCCTGTTTCATATTGGGCGATGGCTTCTTCAAGACCGATGCGGCCTGTTTCGACTTTTTCGACGATTTCCTGAAGCGAGGCCAGGGCCTGTTCGAAAGTCAGTTTTTCGATGGTATCGGTGGTTTGCGATTTTTTTTCTGCCATGGTCGCGATTCCTTTCTATAGGTTATCGAGTCGGCGAAGTTCCTGCTCGCACAGGGCAATCTGGTTGGAGTCCTTGAGTAAACGCCGGGCTTCACGGAGCAATTCGCGAGCACGAGAAACGTTGACGAGATATCGGCTGTAAATGATACCCAGCAGGAGCTGAACCTGTTCGGTCTGTTCGGCGTTAGGATAACGATTGAGATATTTTTCATAGGCTTCGCTGGCGGCGGTGTAGTCCTGTTCGGACATCAGCTGAT
>JAAZAW010000270.1 GCA_012514125.1 Phycisphaerae bacterium
CAAGAGACCCTGGGCTGGTACCAACGACGTAATGCCGGGCAAAAATCGGTGGACTGGCAGTTTACCAGCAAAGAGGCGCGGGTGAAACTGAAACGACTATATCCACAAAATTAGCTTTGACGGAGTACTAGAAAAATATTTCACTTTTTTCCATTTTTCCTCAATTTCCAACTGCCCTTCCACTCAGTTTTCAGTCAGAATCAGAATGAAACTGACGCCCAAAAGACGCCGGAGGGGTATTTTTACGCTTTTGAAGGAGAATTACGAACAAGACATTATGCTATAAGTATCTGGTAACAAGGAAAAAAGAGAAAAAGCGGGCGAACGGATTCGAACCGTCGACGTCCAGCTTGGGAAGCTGGCATTCTACCACTGAATTACGCCCGCGTCTTTCTTAACTCCATTGGACTCGCCAATGATTCATCAAAATGTTTCATTTTTCACAAAAAATGATAACGCCAACCAGTATAATCGCATCAAACAGTCTTGACAAGACTATCTCTTGACAACTCCTTGATTTTTTTCCACCTGAAACTGGCATTTCAATTATCGGAAAAAACCTTCAATCAGAGTCCGCATCCACCAGCACCCTCCCCCAATAATAGCTGCTCCGGGAATCGTCAAAATCCAGGCCCAAACAATTCGTCGGACCATATTCCAGCGAACGGCGGTAATGCTCTTGGCGGCTCCGGTTCCCATGATGGATGTGGAAATAACATGGGTCGTGCTGATGGGCGCCCCAATCATGGACATTCCAAAAATGACACTGCCCGAAGAAAGCTCTGCCGCAAAACCGTCTATGGGCTTAAGTGCGACAAGACGCTGACCCATGGTTTTGATGATCTTCCATCCGCCCGCGGAAGTACCTGCCCCCATCGCCAGAGCACAAGCGATTTTCACCCACAACGGAACATGAAATTCCGTCAGATGATTTCCCGCCAGCAAAGCCAGCGTAATAATACCCATGGCATTTTGCGCATCATTCATCCCATGAGAAAAAGACATGCACGTCGCTGACCCGATCTGAGCAATTCTAAAATTCCGATGAGCTTTGGCAGGATGGGCAAAACGAAAAAGCCAATAAAAAACCGACGTGAAAATGATGCCCACCACAATACCCAATATCGGCGAAAGGACCATCGCAAGCAAAATCTTGAGAATCCCGCTCCACACCAGACAATCGGTCCCTATCGCGATCAAACCCACACCAAGCAATCCACCCACCAGAGCATGCGTGGAACTCGAAGGCAACCCCCAGTACCAGGTAATCAAATCCCATCCAATAGCGCCAACAAGCGCCATAAGAACCAATCCCATCGAATTGGGATGTCCTGAAATATCAATAACCCCTTTCCCAATGGTATAAGCAACCGCGGAACTGGCGATCGCACCAAGAAAATTCATCGTTCGTGCCAAAAGAATCGCATTACGCGGACTCAAAGCCCGGGTCGAAACCGTCGTGGCAATGGCATTCGCGGCATCATGAAACCCATTCACAAAATCAAAAACCAATGCCAGTATAATGACAATGACCAACTCAACAGACATCCCAACTCCTTCTTGACGATCAACCCTCAGGCGTTCTTCACCAAAATCATTTCGATTATCCCCGCGACTCGAGAACATTTATCCAACGCAGTCTCGAAACGTTCGTAAATCTCTTTCCACTTAATCAAATCAAACGGATCAGTGGAATGATCGAATAAATCATACACCGCCTGACGAGTGACCGTGTCGGATCGGCTCTCCAAACGCGCGATTTGAGCACAGCAGGCTTCTAGCTCTTCAACATTTTTCAACGATCGCATAAAATGAACCGCCTTGTCGATCTCCTTGATCGCTTCAATAAGAAGATTGCACAACTCCATGCCGATGGGGGTCATTTCTTGAATCTTGAAAATAATAACACGATTCGAAAGCGACTCCATCGCGTCCAGAACTTTGTCCATATTCAATGCAAGGGCGTGAATGTCTTCACGCTCCAAAGGAGTACTGAAACTGCGATTAATCTTTCGAAGAATCTCATGAGTCATAACGTCACCCTTACGCTCAAAATCCTTCATGATCGGCGCTTTTTGCTCGCGAGTGGAAACGTCCTTCAAAAAATCTGCCAAAGCGTGAGACGCCTCGATGAGATTCGCGCTGGCATCTTCAAGAAGATCAAAAAAACGTTCTTCTTTAGGGATCAATGAAAACCGCATAATCGACTCCTTATTCCTTTTACTCCCAAACATTGGTTTTGTTTAAACCAATGTGACTGACAAGCTGTTTATTGTATAGAATGTTCGTGGAAAGGCAAAACAAATATCCTTTTCCAACTATATTCTTTATCCCAGCCTCAAAAAAAAGAAAAAAATCCCACCCCCTTTCAAAACGCTCATTTTTGTGTTTGCCATACTTCCACGAGGATGATAATCTGAAAAACATTGTTCAAAATACAAAGCCGCCGGGCAACCGTTGAAACGGACTCTGGCAAACGCGGCTTAAACTAAATTTACATAATATATAAGGTTGGATATCCATGTCGGGAACATCGCGAGTTATGACCCAAAAAATGAACAAAGTCGTTGTAGTCGATTTTATCGATTCGGCTATCATGGATATGCAGCAAATCCAGCAAATTTCAGAAGAACTTGAAGACCTCGTCGATCTGCAAAATCAAAAATATATCCTCCTCGATTTCACCGCGGTCAAATTTCTCTCCAGCCAGACATTGGGAATGATTCTCAAACTCAACGGCAAAATCGTTAACAAAAAGGGATGGCTTGGAATTTGCGGCTTGCGGAAAGACCTGTACAAAATTTTTCGCCTGACACGGCTGGACAAATTATTCAACTTTTACGATAATGAACAACAGGCGCTCACTGCCGCAGAAACGTTATTTTAAAAGGCCACCTGCTTTGCACGTGGATATTTACTCGTGTCGTAGCATTACAAATATCAAAAATTTCGGTCGCTAAGCCTGTCAAAGCAACATAGTGTAAGCAAACAAAAGCCCCTTCAACTTTCCTCAGAGTCCGAAACTGCGACACGACTAAATCAAAAGCATAAATTTTCCCGACAGCCTGAAACCGCCTCCTCCCATCATTCCGCGAACGCTCTCTCCCTCCCATCTTTC
>JAAZAW010000033.1 GCA_012514125.1 Phycisphaerae bacterium
TGGAAAAGACGATCGACTTTTTCGAAAAGACGATCGACAAAATGGAAAAGTCGATCGACAAAATGGAAAAGTCGATCGACAAAACGAGAAAGACGATCGATAAAATAGAAAAGTCGATCGGCTTTTGAGGATTTTTGATCGATTTTTTGCCTTTGGCGGTCGGTTTTTGGGCGTGTTCGAGCGGTTTACCTTATTACAGAAAACTCAAATCGCGTAAATGTTGATAAATATTAAAATCAAACATGACTTTCATGCAATTGCCCGGCATTTTCTATTCCAGACTTGCTTTATTTTTCCCCGGTTCGTATCATAATGTACTTTCCGATTTTAGCAGACTTCCATGCTTAAAACTAAAATTAGATGACTATATTTCAAGGAGTGCAAAAAATGACTTCCTCGTATAAGTTGAGTCCGACGGCCAATCCTTCGGAAAGTTATATCCAGGACCCCGTTATTCGCGATATCTTCGCCCGCGAACTTGATCGGCAGGTCAATTGCATCAACCTGATCGCCTCGGAAAATTACGCCTCGCTGGGCGTGATCGAAGCCACCGGTTCGATTTTCACGAATAAATACGCCGAAGGGTATCCGGGCAAACGTTACTACGGTGGCTGTCAGCAGATGGATGAAATCGAACAACTGGCCATCGACCGCGCCAAACAGATTTTCGGCGCCGATCACGCCAATGTCCAGCCGCACTCGGGTTGCCAGGCCAACACCGCGGTTTATCTGGCCTACCTTGAAGCCGGCGATACGATTCTTTCGCTGGACCTCGCTCACGGCGGACACCTCAGTCATGGGTTCAAGGTCACTCTTTCGGGCAAAATGTACAATGTGATTCATTACACGGTCGATCCGAAGACCGAAATGTTTAATTATGATACCATTCGCGATTTGGCGAAGGAACACAAACCCAAGTTGATCGTGACGGGCGCTTCGGCTTATCCGCGAACCATCGATTTCGGCAAGTTCAGTGAAATCGCCAAAAGTGTCGGCGCATACCTGCTGGCTGATATCGCCCATATCTCCGGGCTTGTCGCGGCGGGGTTGCACCCGAATCCGGTTCCGGTGTGTGAGTTCGTCACCACCACCACACACAAGACGCTCCGCGGACCTCGCGGCGGTCTGATCCTGACCCAAGCGGACTTCGCCAAAAAGGTCGATTCCGCCGTATTTCCAGGCCTGCAGGGCGGTCCGTTGATGAACACCATTGCCGCCAAGGCGGTCGCCTTCGGGGAGGCACTGACACCGGAATTCAAGGAATATCAGAAACAGATTATCGCAAACGCCGCGATCCTGGCGAGTGAACTTAAATCCCGCGGACATCGCCTGATGGCGGATGGAACCGATAATCACCTGATGCTGGTGGACTTACGCAAGAAATTCCCGGAGCTTACCGGCATGGAGGCCCAGAACCGCCTCGAAGCCGCCAATATTATCGTCAACAAGAACATGATTCCGTTCGACGAGCGTAAACCCATGCAGACATCGGGCTTACGTATTGGAACCCCGGCAACGACCACTCGCGGCATGAAGCAAGATCACATGAAGCAGATCGCCGCGTGGATCGACCAGGTGCTGAACATGGACGATCTGGCGGAAATCGAAAAGACGATCAAACCGGCGGTTCGGGAATTTGTCCGAAGCTTTCCTATTTTCCCGGATCAACCCAAATGATCAAACGTCCATTATACACAATCGTTGTCGTTGCGGGTCTGTCGATAATGACAGGCCTGCTGACGGGTTGTGGTGGAAATGTACGATGTAACTTTGTCAGTCAGAACATGGCGTCGATTCGGGTGGAGCCTACCGACGCACGTTCCATCATGCTGACGGCGGATGAGTGCTACTGGTGGGTGGACGATCAGGGACGATTAAATCTGGCAGGCCAAGGCGTGCAGAAATCACTGCTGGGTTCGGCGTATGATCGCGAATTTTTAATTTCCTTCATTCTGACTGAGCCTTCACAAGGCGTGGGCAAAGATTATCATCTTACGCTCGATAGTGTGCGGGGATATATCAAGTTAAATAATAATATTTATCGTTTCGAAAGTATTTTCGGCATCCTCGGCAGTGAGAATCGCCCGGATAACCGGCTGATCGCTTCATATCGGTGCAACATTCGCATTCAGAGCGCCAAGCTGCTTGGAGGCTGGTCCAACCCGGTTCAATTTTTAATTTTCGGCACCCTCCAGGCGACGCCGGACCGGCAGACTAAAGGACGTGAAATTCTCCGACGCACAGAAGAAGACGGCTTTGAGCGGGCAGAGCCCAGGATCGCTTTACGATAATTTCAATCTCGTTTTTTCACTTCATTTATTTCACTCCACCCCTATCGCATTTCACCCATTTTAACAGCATCGTCAGTGTTGAAAAATACCCAGATTACAGCATGATAACAGGATTACAAGCCCGACAAAAAGAAGAGGAAATTCGCGGTGTTAGTAGATTGTGAATTGGAGGTGAAGCATATTTTTTTTTCTGACGTAACTTCTTTGGTTTCTGGAAGCTGGCGTTTGTGGAAAAGTTTCGGCAAATCTTTTAGTTGACGTCTCGATAAATCGATGCTAACTTTGGCACACACAAGGATACGAAAAGGTATCACAACGGGGTTATAACGGCCCCATTCGCCGAACATGCCGCAGGATAACACACGCATTTCGGAGGCTCTGTCAAGGACGACAACGGGCGAGAACGGAATCTCTGGTTTTTAATGGAAGGCCGATGATTTTTTGTCGGCTTGTTGTTGGATACAACGGAGGTATGAGCAGCAATGACTTTAACTTGCCCGACGGCGGACGCCGTTTTTGAAATCGAACGCAAACTACAACAGAGGATCGGTCCACGTCGATTCCAGTTGTGGTTCAAGAACGCGACCCGACTTCAGATCGACGGGCAACAACTGAAATTACAGGTTCCGAACAATCACGTCAAAGGCTGGATTGAAAATCATTTTCTTGATGTGCTTGGTGAAATTGCGTCGGATGTGATTGGACAGGCGGTGGAAATTTCGTTCGAGTTCGATACGACCCTTCTGACTGAAAATTCGGTGAGTGAATCACAGGAGACGCGTGACAAAAAAACAACGGGGCATTTGGCAAAGGGACGAAAATTTACGCGAAAGCTTCGCAATAATCTTGATTCGTTTATTGTGGGGCCGGGAAACCAGATGGCGTATAATGCTGTTAAGATGGTTCTGGAGAAGATTCACACCCAGATCAATCCGCTATTTATTCACGGGAGTTGTGGATTGGGCAAGACTCATTTGCTTCAGGGGTTATGCAACGCCCTGAGCGAAAAACATCCTGATGTCGGGTGGCATTATGTCAGTGGTGAGGAATTCACCAATCAGTTCATCCAGGCGGTCAAAAGCGGTTCGCTCGACGCGTTTCGGCGGCAATATCGCAATGTGGACGTTCTGGTGATCGACGATGTGCATTTTCTGGCCAACAAACGCGCGACCCAGGAAGAATTTCTTCATACCTACAATGCCATCGATGCCGCAGGCAAACAGGTGGTGATGGCATCGGACGCCCATCCGAAATTAATCCGCGAGCTTCATACTTCACTGGTCGATCGTTTCATCAGCGGGATCGTGATTGAAATTCAGGCGCCGGATGAAGCAACGCGAGCCAAGATCATTCGGGCCAGATCGCAACAGATGGGGCATGAGCTTCCGGAAGCGGTGGTGAAATTGCTGGCGAATCGAATCGACGGCAATGTCCGCGAGATCGAAGGAGCGATGCTGAAATTATTAGCCTATGCGTCGCTGTGCAACAAACCTATCGACATGGAGATTGCCCACCAGGTGGTTCGTGAATATGCCAGTACGAGCAAGACAGAGCCAAAGGACATGCGGATCGAAACGGTCGAAAAAACGGTTGGTGAATATTTCGGCGTAACGATCGCGGACCTGCATAGCGCCAAGCGCACCAGGGGCGTGGCCCAGGCGAGGGCGATTGCGATGTTTCTGGTTCGCAAACACACGCCAATGAGTTTTCCGGAGATCGGCAAGCACATGGGTAACAAGAACCATTCAACCGTCGTGCTGGCTTGTCAGAAGATCGAGAAACAATTGGCGTCTCAGGAGACGATCGGCTGGAACATGAATGATTCGCTTTTGACCAAGCCGCTGGCGGAAGTGATCGAGGAAATTGAAGGACGGTTGGGAGAAGTTAGAAGTTAGAAGTTGGAAGAGAGAAGAGAGAAGATGGTGGGCACAGCCCATCCTACGGTGAATATGGAACATCAGATTAAATTATTGATTGCGACCGGTAACACGGGTAAGGCGGCGGAAATCACGGCGGAACTTGCGGGTGTGGACGATATTCAATGTCTTTCACTCAGGGATTTTCCGCCGGTTGAGGAATGCGAGGAAACCGGAACGACGTTTGAAGAGAACGCGATCCTGAAAGCGAAATATTACGCCGAGAAATTTAAGGTCCTGACCCTGGCGGATGATTCGGGACTGGAGGTCGATGCGTTAAACGGCGAGCCTGGTGTGTATTCGGCACGATACGCGGGAACACCCTGCGACGATCTTGCGAATAATGCCAAACTGGTTCAATCGCTGGCGGGAGTACCGGCGGAACAACGTACCGCGCGATTTCGTTGTGTGATGGCGATGGTCGATTCGGATGGAAAACTTCTGGGCACCGCCTGCGGGAAGATCGAAGGCCGAATTATCGATGAGCCGAGAGGCCAAAACGGCTTTGGATACGATCCGCATTTTTTTATGGATGAACTGGGCAAGACCACGGCGGAAATTTCGAGTGCAGAGAAGAATAAGATTTCGCATCGCGGCCAGGCGACAGGGGCGATGCGGACACTGCTGGAAAAACTCTATCGGGAAAAGAAACTCTGATGCCGGCCGAGTCGGATCAATCGCGGAGGGATTGATCCGACTTCCGGCTCAAATATACAATCGCCTGTTGGCAGTCTCAGGGACCGCGATCAGGCTTTGGGCTTTGGGCTTTGGGCAGAAATCACAGGCTTCATGACCGAGAGGCATTAATCATCTTAATTATAATCACTAATAGACCATTTTTGGACTTCAGTAGTATTGTTACTGACTTCCGCCAGGGCCTCGCGGACCTCAGGAAGTCTGTTACTGACCTCCGCGAGGCCATCGCGGAGGTCCGCACGTTCATCGCGGATTTCCGCGGTGGGGTTGCGGACTTCAGGGAACCTTTCGCGGATGTCCGGTCAAGCGTCGCGGAAGTCCGGCGAAGGATTGCGGAACTCTGCTAAAATGAAGATGCCGCATGCTTTCAATAGGGATTCAAAAAACACATTCAACTTCCAACTTTTTTCCATCCCCTCTTACCGTTCATGAATATGCAAAATGGAATTTTTGTCGGGATTTTCCGGATCGGGTTCAATTTGCCAACATTTTTTTGTGAGACGGTCAAGGAAACGCTGATCGTGACTCACCAAAAGCAAGCCTGCTGCGCATTGATCAAGCGCATTTTCCATACAAATAATCGAGGGTAAATCCAGATGATTTGTCGGCTCATCCATAACAATTAAGAATGGATTTTGCAGCAAGCCCATCGCCAGAATCATTTTTCGTAATTCGCCAGGACTCGGCTCTTCGGTGGACATCGCCCGTTGAGGGTCCGAGCCCAGACAACTCACCGCGGTAATCAGCTTGCCGTAATCTTCTCTGGGCAGGCGATGAATCTCCGCAACAATCTTGCGGGCCGTCTCCCGATCAATTTCCTGGTGAAGCGTGATAACTTTTTCCGCCGGCAACTCAAGCCGGGGAAGAAGATATCGCAACAGTGTGCTCTTACCCGAACCGTTGGGACCGACCAGAGCGATTCGATCGTCGGGCCGCATCGCCAGTTCCGGGAAACGAAGCGTTCGCCCCTGTCCCATCGCAATCTTCCCTTCCGGCAGGCGAAACAGAAAGTCTCTTCGGCCCTGTTCCGCCTGAAAACGGATACCGAGCGTTTTGATTTTTTCCACATAAAGTTCGCTGACTTTTTGTTCCGTCTGGGCGAGTCGGCCGGACATCTGCCGAAGACTTTTTCCTGCCTGGCCATCCTTGCCGCTTACCTTCGCAAGATTGATTTTGGCCCGTCCGTCAGAATCACCTCGAGCCAAATGCCGTTTCGATCGCTCGCTGTCGGCCTGGTCGGCTTTTTGCCGGCGACGGGCGGATTCTTTCTTGAGTTTTTTCATCTCATGCTTGGCCTGTTCGTAAGCCAACCGAGCCTGGGCTTTTTCAGCGGCTGCAAGTTCGGAAGCTTGCGTATAGCCGCCGGACCTCATCGTTGCCCCAGGTGGTTCGATCATGAGACACTGCCGGCAGAGAATATCAAGTAAATCACGATCGTGGCTGACGAGCAAACCGATACCTCGAAAAGATTGCAGGGCAGTAATCAGGATGTTTCTCGCATCAAGATCGATGTGATTCGTCGGCTCATCGAGTGCGAGCACGTTGGGCTTTTGCCATAAAGCGACAGCGATCTGGGTTCGTTTGCGTTCGCCGTGGCTCAGGGTGGACCATCGCGTGTGCCAGTCGGCACCGATTCCCAATTGACCTTGAAGTATGAATGCGTCAGGGTCGGTGGCGGCAAGAAAATCGTCTAATGCCACAGGCGGATCGTCCGTGCGCTGATGACAATAGATCACTTGATCGGGACGGTAGATTGCCCCCCGTATGGGTTGTAGTTCGCCGCACGCCAATCGCAGCAGCGTCGTCTTCCCCGCGCCATTGGGTCCGAGTACACCTGTCCAACCCAACGGAAACTGAATCGTAAGTTCCTCGAAAATAGGCGAAGTCGACGAATCGTACAGGAAAAGAATATTTTGAAAGACTAATGACCCTTTAGTCACGGTTCAACACTCCTGCCGCAAGGTCAGCTCAATTGCGAAATCGCGTCGGGATCGACCCGGCAGTCGAGAATTTCGCCCCAGAAGACCCGGTGATAGTCGCCGGAAGGATAGGCGCCCTTGCGGATATCGGGAATCATGGCTTCGGGAACAAAATCGTTGGAATGTACGATGTGGCATTCGTAATGGAGGATGCTCTGGTCGATCACCGGAGCGCCGCTGACTTCGCCGGGAGTTACCGTCAAGCCGCACTCGGCGAGTTTGTCCAGATCGCGACCGCTTTTTGAGCCGCAGACCGCCAGGGCGTGGGTGTGCGATTTGGGCAGGACGTTGACGGTGAAAATAGATTGCGATTGGAGCAGTTCGAAGGTGTACCGCGATGGACGAACCATCACCTGCCAGCACGGTCGGGACCAGACCGAACCGATGAGTCCCCAGCCGATGGTCATCGCGTTGGCGAGTTTGCCGGGCTGAGACCAGACGGCAAGAAGGATTCCGTGAGTGGACATCATTTCCATGACCTGCGGGAAATAATCGGTATATTTCATCGGTTGTTTCAAACTCATCATTCGCCTCCCTTTTTAATGAATTTATTTACCGCAATAGTCGATAATGCGGGCGATTTCGTTTCGCAGATCATGGCGATCGACAATGCGGTCGATAAAGCCGTGTTCAAGCATGAATTCGGCGGTCTGGAAACCTTCGGGCAATTCCGCCTTGACCGTGTTCCAGATGACGCGAGGCCCGGCGAAACCGATCATGGTTCCGGGTTCAGCGATAATGATGTCGCCGAGGAATGCGAAACTGGCCGCGACACCCGCGGTGGTCGGATCGGTCATCACGACGACGTACAGACCGCCGTTGTCATCGAGCCGAGCCAGGGCTGCGGAGGTCTTGGCCATCTGGACCAGCGAGACCATGCCCTCCATCATGCGTGCGCCACCTGACGCAGTGACCATGATAAACGGCAGGTCTTCTTCGCAGGCAAGTTCGGCAGCGGCGGAGATTTTTTCGCCGACGACGGACCCCATCGACCCCATAATGAAAAACGGGTCCATCACACCGAGCACGAGCGGCCGGCCTTTGATATAACACTTGCCGATGATCACGGCTTCTTTCATGCCGGTTTTCTTTTCCACCTGTGCGAGACGATCCTTGTAGGAAATGCGGTCCTTGAATTCCAGCGGATCGGTCGAGGTCAGATCGGCCAGACGTTCATCGAACGTGCCCGGATCGACGAGTTGCTCGACGCGTGTGCGGGCATCGACGCGATAATGTTTGTTGCACTTGATGCAGCAATGAAGGTTTTCTTCGAATTCCTTGCGATAGAGCATCTCGCCGCACTTATCGCACTTCATCCACAATCCCTGGGGAACATCGACCTTGCGGACTTCGGCGGTTTGAGTTTTTTTCGTGTCAACATCCGCCTGAATATTGTCGATTTGTTGATTTTTTTTACCCACACAAAGCTCCTTATGCTGAATTCAGATATTTCAATTCCGTTATAACCTTAAATGTCGTCCTCACCGTTGGTATTACTCTCGATCAAATATTTATGCCATGTTACCGGTTCTTTCATCAGGTTCCAAACCTCATCGATCGATCGTCCTTCCCGGGATAATCTCGCCAGGGCCAGGGCAAAAGGACCGAGCACCACGCCGATGGTCATTTCCTTGTTTTTTCTGAGAATTCGAACGATCGTTTGATCCAGGCGTTTTCCGGCCTGGGCCAGGCCTTCACCTTCGGGCGGCGTGACACTATCGGGTTTTTCAAGCCATTGCTTGTAGACTCTCGGATGCCGTAATTTGATTTCCGAAAGCGTCATCCCCTGCCAGAGACCCAGATCGATCTCCATCAGATTCACCTCCTGCCTGGCCCGCACATGGCAAGCGTCGGCGATCATCCGGGCAGTCTGCTCCGCCGGTCCACCCGACGCGGAGAACACGATATCGAGTCCGACCGATTTGAGCTGTTCGCCCCACCGATCGACCTGCTCAAGCCCTTCGCTACTGAGCGGCAGATCGGCGCTGCCGACCAGCCGGTCTTCTTTTTCCCAGCAGGTTTGTCCTCGCGGGACAAGAATCAGATGCGTTGGATCCGTTTCACTCATGGCAAACCGCCAGTTTGATAATTTCGCGGAACTTCAAAATCGTCGCAGCCGGATCGGGTGTACCGAAAATAGCGGAACCGGCGACAAATGTATCGGCACCGGCTTTGACGACACGGGCCAGCGTATTTTCGCCAATCCCGCCATCGACCTCGACAAGCACCTCCGGTCGGCGCCGGGCGATCTGCGTAATTTTAGGCAAGACCTCTTCTTTGAACGACTGGCCGCCAAAGCCCGGCTTGACGGTCATCACCAGTACCATGTCCACCAGATCGATCACCGGTTCGAGAAGTTCGGCGGGAGTTTCAGGGTCGAGACTTACGCCGACCTGAACACCCTGGTCGCGAATCTGTCGTACCAACCCCACCGGATCGCGGGCGACTTCGATATGGAACGTCAGATTGTCCGCGCCGGCCTGGGTAAAAGGTTCGATGTACTGTTCAGGATTATCGATCATCAGGTGGACATCGAGAAACATTTTCGTCGTTGAGCGAATACATTTGACCAGCGGCGGTCCGAAGGTAATATTCGGCACATAATGGCCGTCCATGACATCCAGATGTAAAATATCTCCAGATTCAACCTTGGCGATATCGTCCGCCAGGTGAGCGAAATTCGCGGACAAGACGGAAGGCGCTATTCTCATTTTTTTAGCCATGATCGTTCTCTCATTATTGAAGCGATTGAATACAAATCATATTGGGCTAATTGTAGTCGAACGAAGCGTGAGTTTCAAACCCCAACCGACAATTCTTATCCACGGATTATCAAAATTTCATCCAGGAAAATGGCAACCGAAAAAAACGTTCTATTTGCCGTATAATAATTTACTCAACTTTCTTTGACCCTTGGGGTTTTCACTTGTCTGAAGCGAATAAGAGTTATATCTTATAGATCATTAAATCATTACACTGTTATGGAGGCTCCAACATGAACGCTTATGAAAATAAAACTCAGGCACAGACCATTCTGGACAAGGCCCAGGCGTGCGGGATATCGGCGGAGAAAATTATTGATGAGTTAAAATCATTGCATATCGAAGTGCCGTCCTGGGCGTTTGCCGAAACCGGAACGCGGTTCGGCAAATTTTACCAGAAAGGTGCTGCCGCTACAATCGAAGAAAAAATCGCCGATGCCGCCATGGTGCATAAGCTCACCGGCATCTGCCCCTCCGTAGCGGTGCATGTGCTTTGGGATTTTCCGAAGGGCGCGAACGCGAAGGTTGTCAAATATGCCGAGAAACTCGGTGTAAGGATCGGAGCGATCAACCCGAATATTTTCCAGGACCAGAATTACAAGTTCGGCAGCCTGACAAATAAGGACGAGAAGATTCGACAGCAGGCAATTAAGCATTGTCTCGAGAGCATCAGGATCGCGAAGGACGTCGGCAGCAAGGTTCTGTCGATCTGGCTGGCGGATGGTACGAATTTTCCGGGCCAAGAAGACGTCATCGATCGTCGCAATCGCCTGGCGGATTCGCTCAAGCAAATTCACAAGGCCATGCCGAAAGACATGATGATGGCCATCGAGTATAAACCCTTCGAGCCGGCGAGTTATTTTACCGATGTCGCCGACTGGGGCATGAGTTATCTGCTCTCGAAAAAGGCAGGCCCGCAGGCGAAAGTGCTGGTCGATATCGGCCATCATTACACCAGCCAGAATATCGAACAAATCGTCGCCTGGCTGATCGAGGAAAACATGCTCGGCGGGTTCCACTTTAACGATCGTCGTTATGCCGACGACGACTTGACGACCGGCAGCATCGATCCCTATCAGATGTTCCGCATTTTCCACGAGATTATCACCGCCAAACAGGTTCGCCGCAAAAATCCGGCCATCGCGTACATGGTGGATGAATCCCACGGCATCAAACCCAAGCTCGAAGAGATGATTCAGTCGATCGACACGATTCATCAGAGCTATGCCAAAGCCCTGCTGGTCGATCGCAAAACCCTTCGCGACGCCCAGGCTCAAAACGATGTTATTCGCGCGGAAGAAA